>PBTJ01000093.1 GCA_002726925.1 Gammaproteobacteria bacterium
GAGGACAAAGTTGTGCTGGGGTTATCTGGCGGTGTCGATTCCTCTGTCGTCGCTGCGCTGTTGGCACAAGCCATAGGCGAGCAACTGACCTGCATCTTTGTCGACAACGGTCTGCTGCGCAAAAACGAAAGCGAAGAAGTCCGCGCCGCGTTCTCCGGCGCCATGGGCGAGGGCACATTGGCAGAACTCAATATCATCACGGTCAATGCTCAGGATGAATTTCTCGACAAGCTGTCTGGTGTTGACGACCCAGAAGCCAAACGAAAAATCATTGGCGCCACGTTTATCGACGTATTCGACCGCGAGGCCACAGCGCTCAAGGACGTGAACTGGCTGGCGCAGGGCACGATCTACCCGGATGTGATCGAATCCGCTGCCTCGAAGTACGGCAAAGCTCATGTGATCAAGTCGCATCACAATGTCGGCGGCCTGCCCGAGCGCATGACCTTAAAGCTGGTCGAACCGCTGCGAGAGCTGTTTAAAGACGAGGTGCGCAAAATTGGCCTGCACTTGGGCCTACCGGCATCACTGATCTTTCGTCACCCGTTCCCGGGGCCCGGTCTTGGCGTGCGAATACTGGGCGAGGTGAAAGCCAACTACGCTGATGTGCTGCGCGAGGCGGATGCGATTTTCATACAGGAACTGCGTGACGCCGATCTTTACAATCAGGTCTCGCAAGCTTTCGCTGTATATTTACCGGTGAAGTCGGTGGGCGTGGTAGGCGATGGCCGTCGCTATGAGCACGTCATCGCATTACGTGCGGTAGAGACGATCGACTTTATGACTGCGCGCTGGGCGCATCTTCCCTATGAGTTTATCGAGCACGTGTCCAATCGAATCATCAACGAGATCGCTGCGGTATCGAGAGTCGTATACGACGTATCCAGCAAGCCCCCAGCGACGATTGAGTGGGAGTAGTAGGGTGAATCTACCCCCCTGATGTACATAGCTTTGTGAGTTTTAGAGAAGTGATAAACGGCAGCGGCTGTCACAATTCAGCAACGTAGTCGTCTAATCGGTTGAGATACCTTGTTTTCGACTGTTCATCTGCCCATGAGATCTCGAACGCATTCCGCGTCACTTGGACCAGTTCTTCGCGGCTGAACGCGGCTCGTTCGGCCAAGGCAATCAGGTTTTCGTTCATATACCCCCTGAAGTAGGCGGGGTCGTCTGAATTCACTGTCGCTTTAATACCAAGGTCTAGGAATCGACGGATCTCATCGCCGGTTAGATTCTGCACGACGAACTCGTTGGACAGCGGACAGATCGTAAGTCCTAGGTTGCGGGCTTTTATATCTTCGATCAGATCTTCGCGCTCGAGGATATTGATGCCGTGGTCGATGCGGTCGACCTGAATCACGTCAAGACACTCGCGGATATGCCCGTGGATGTCCTTCTGGTTGACGTCGCAGTGCATCGTCAGTTTTAACCCGGCATCGCGGGCGGCGTAAAATGTGTCGCTGAATTTTGTGGGTGGATTGTCCTTCTCATCGCTGTCGAGGCCGATGCCAATGAGCTTGTCGAAGTGTGGTTGGGCGATCTTGAGATGTTTGGCGGCAGATTCAGCTGAATGATCGCGCAGAAAACACATGATCAGATTTGAATCCAGCCCGAGGTGTTTGCGGGCGTCCTCCTGGGCCTTGGAGATACCATTGATGACGGTGTCGAATTCAACACCTCTGATGGTGTGTGCTTGGGGGTCGAAAAACGGTTCGCAATAGATGACGTTTTGCTTTGCTGCCCGCTCGAAATACTGATGGGCCAGATTGTAAAAATCTGCCTCTGTGCGCAGCACGTCCATGGCCCTATAGTAAATGGCGAGAAACGAAGGCAGGTCATGAAAGTCGTAGGCCGCCAGTACATCCTCAACAGTGTGGTACGGCAATTCGATGTTGTTGCGCTGGGCAAGCTCGAATAGCAGCTCTGGTTCCAGCGTGCCCTCTAAGTGGACGTGTAGCTCTGCCTTTGGCAGTTGCTCCAAAAATGATCGCACTAAAATTCTCCAGATTGGGCTTCGCGAAAAGCCTATCTAAACAGCGTCTGCGAGTCACACTTGGAAAGGAAATAATCCCGCTTCTCATGTCCCGCGCACTGTACACATAAGTCGGGTGAGTGACCTTCTTGACCGGCGTAAGTGATGCGGCGGCGTATCGAGTCGGATACGACGTATCGAGTAAGCTCCCAGCAACGAAAGGGTAGGAGTGCCCGCTAAACGATTTCTGTTAGCGCTCTTATTGGGAAGATCTCACCGCTGATTCTCGCACTGCCCGGTGCCGCCAGAAACAGCGTCAGATCGGCGACGTGCTGCGGGTCTGGTGGGTATTCCAGTAATGGTACCGGTGTGCCATCTTCCTTGGTTTTTGCCGGCAGCCACTGCGCNACTCCCTCGGTTGCTGTTAACCCGGGCGCAATGCANTTGANATTGATGTTGTGCTCGCCCCAACAGGCTGCCATCGACTTGGTCAAGTTGATNACNCCNGCCTTTGCTGCACCATAATGAATGAAGGCGGGTGAGTTTTTGACGCCTGCAACCGAGGAGATGTTGATGATTCGGCCGCCATTTTGGCTGATCATCTGCTGCCCAGCTGCGGCGCTACAGTAAAATACGCTGTTCAAGTTCAGGTCGATGGCTGCGCGCCATTGTTCGGGCCGTAGTTTTTCTGGTGGTTTGACGAACATAGCGCCACCGGCGTTATTCACCAAGACATCGAGTCGACCAAACTGCGCAACGGTATCAGCTACAAGCTTCTCGACCTGCTCAGGGTCGGTAACATCGCAGGATAAGGCTACACAGGTGTTGCCGTCGTTTTCGATACCGCCCGCGATATGGTCTAACTTGGTTTGATCGCGACCTGCGATAACGACCTTGGCGCCCTGATCAGCGAATGTCTGCGCCATGCGGCTGCCAATACCGCCGGCGCCTCCGGTAATGATCACGACTTGGTCTTTGTGTGGCTGTTCCATGATGTTGTTCCAACTTTATTGGTGGTCAGTTGAGATTGTATTTTCGGTGCCGCACTTATCCTGCAACGGCGGCTACCTCCGTCATAAACTTTTCCATCAGCTCTTGCTTGACGCTATCGGCCCCGATCAGCGTTCCCAGAGTAAAATCCGGGATGATCAGTTCTTTAACACCGATCTCTTTTAAGTTGGCGACAATGTCGACCACTTCGTTAACGTTACCGATGATGGTAGGAGAGGCAATATCGGCCTCGCGTATGCGCTTTAGGTATTTTTCGTTATCGCTGAGAAACAAAAGCGCGACGGCAGAGCGCTCAATGTCCTGTGGATCGCGCCCTACGGATTCGCAGTGCTGGTCAAGTATGCGCATTTTGTGGCGCAGAATGTCAACGTCGCCCCAGACGTTCCACTCGTCAGCATATTGGGCGGTTATCTTCAGTGTTCGTTTCTCACCGCCACCGCCAATCATGAGCGGCATCTTTGTCTGCTGCGGCTTGGGTTCTAACGGCGCATCTTGCAGTTGGTAGTACTTACCGCTGAAGGAAAAGTGTTCGTTGCCAAAGAGGCCTTTGATGATTTGGCAGGCTTCTTCGAGTCGATCGAGGCGCGAGCCGACGCTGCCGTAATCAAGCCCATAGGCCTCATGTTCATTTTGTTGCCAGCCTGCGCCAAGTCCCAGCACGACGCGGCCCTCGGCGAGGTTGTCCAAGGTCGCCACCATGTTCGCCAGCACTGCTGGATGGCGATAAGTGTTGCCCGCAACCAAAGTACCTAAACGTACGCGTGGTACGTCGCGCGCCAGCGCGGCCATGGTGATCCAGCACTCGTGCACCGGTATCAGCGCCTGCTCTTCGGGTAAGAAGTGGTCGGCGAGCCAAATACCGTCCCAGCCGGTCGCCTCCGCGTGTTGGGCGAGGGTTTTGGTTGCTTCGTAATCGCTGCGTGGGTTGGGCCAAAAGCCAAATCGCATGGTTTTTTTGTTGCTCAATTTTGTCCTGCCTGCAAATCGACGTACTGACGGTAGCGCCCGTCTTGTCGTGCCATAAGTTCTTGATGCGTGCCTGATTCTAAGATCTGACCTTCCTCTAAAAAGTAAATACTGTCCGCGTGGGTAATGGTAGAGAGACGGTGTGCAATGATAACCACTAGTTTTTCGGTTGCTGCCTTGTGCAGGGCGTCGACCAAGTAGGCTTCCGTCTCGGGGTCGAGCGCGGATGTCGGTTCGTCAAGAATGAGGATCTTCGATTTTTTCAATAGGCCTCGCGCGATGGATATACGCTGCTTTTGTCCGACGGATAGCTTGCTGGTCACTGTGCCTAAATTGGTTTCGTAGCCGTCAGGTAGCGCCATAATAAAATCGTCTGCGCCTGCAGTTTTGGCCGCTTCGCGCACTTCTGCAATGGATGCAGAGTTGTTGCCGTAGCGGATATTTTCAGCGATGGAGTCGGAGAAAAGCTGGGTCTCCTGAAAGACATAGGCGATTTGCTTTCTCAAGCTAGGAACGGCGATGTCCTTGATGTCGACGCCGTCAATTGAAACGGTACCGCTGGAGGCCTGCAAGAAACTGGGTATCAGGTAGGCGAGGCTGGTCTTGCCTGCGCCGGTGGGTCCGACTAAGGCGACGATCTCGCCCAGTTGCGCGGTAAAGTTGATGTTTTTGAGGGCCACTCTGCCATCCGGGTAGGTCATCGCGACGTCGCGCATTTCCACGCCGCGCTCAATCACGGGAATGTTGATACCGTCGGTGAAGCGCTCGCTGGGCAGGTCGAGCAGCCGAAATACTCTCGCTAGTCCCGCAATGAATCCCTGAAGTTCGGTATAGAGAAAGCCGAAAGAGAAGAACACCGCGCTGAGGACGAAGAAGTAGTAGAACAGCACGAAGTAGTCACCGGCAGTAAAGGTACCGTCGATAACGTAGCCGGCGATCACCAAGAAGAAGACAATTTGTCCGATCAAAAAGGCCATAGAGCCGGCATGGCCAAACAGCAGTTTGATCAGTGCCTCAGCGCGAAATTTGCGAAAGGAGTCGGCGCTGGCTTTGGCGAAGCGATCACTTTCGCGCTTATTGCCGCCTAGGCTCTGTACCGCAAGGACATTAGCCATACCCTCTTCGATGTTGCTGGTGGTCTCAGACCCAGCCAGCCGGCTGGCTTGGCTTTTATCTCGGGCGAGTCGCGCGAAGGGAATGACGAACAAAAATGTGAGTGGTCCCACCAACACGCCGACGACAATGACCTCAGGTGCGCTGCCGAAACTGGTGAACATGACATAGAGCGTTAGAGCCACCATCAGCAAGCCGCCGTAGAGCCCCAAGGTCAGTGCTTGGTAAATGCCGGATGCGCTGGTGGTGTCGTAGATCACCCGGTAAACGCTGTCGCCGATTCGCTGGTCGTCGAGGGTCGTCATGGGCAGTGATTTGATGTGCTCGGCAAGCTCCGAGCGGAGCAGATGGTTCATCGACTGCGAAAGACGCATGTGAACATTAAAATCCAAAATGCCGAGAATGCCGCCCATTTCGCTGCCCGCGGCGTTCGCCGCGTTTTCGGTCTGCGTGGCGGTATCGTGACCCTGCGCGAGTTCGGCAGTTGCAGCACCAAGCGAGCCCGCGGCGGCGCCGGTATAGCGCCCGGTCTCCTTTCGGCCAGCACCTCGATTCAGAGTCATGCCCATGAAAATAACCATCATGATGCCGACCACTAAAATCCATGACATGATTTCTTGAGCGGTTTTATCCGACAGAAAGAACATCAGCGGTTCCATGTAGCTTGGAAAACCCGAGCCATCGGCCGCTATGGGCTCGCCTAGAATCACATGATCCACAACGATTTTAAGCGGCCAGGGCAGCAGCAGAATGCGAAGCACGTGCTCGAAGGTCATAAAACCGAGTTTTGCGAATATGCGTGCTTTGAAGTAGCCAAAGTAGGACACCAGCCTCGCAAACACCTGCAGGGTCTGGCGAAAGGTGATTTCCTGTTCGTGTTGTTGGTCTTGAGTCGTGTTATCGCTCATGCGCTTTGCTCGCCGGAGGACCGCTGGGAGAGCCGCGCTTCGGTTTCCACAAAGGCGCGATAGGCGCCACCCTCCAGCGACATGAGTTCCTCATGGGAGCCTTGCTCAATCAGCTTGCCCTGATCGATGTACAAAATCGTATCGGCCTGCTGGATGGTCGAGATGCGGTGAGTAATGAGAAATACCGCGCGCTGTGTTGCCCATTCTGTGAGGCGCTGGAGTACCCGGTGCTCGGTAGCGGCATCCAGTGCCGCAGTAGGCTCGTCGAGTATGAGAATGGGCGCCCCCTTAACGAGTGCTCTGGCGATAGAGAGACGCTGGCGCTGTCCGGTGGACAGCTTGCCGCCGCGATCGCTGAGCACCGTGTCCAAGCCATCGGGTAAGCTGGCAATATAGTCCTCAACGCAGGCGACTCTGACGGCTTCCATAAGCTGCTCATCCGAGGCGTCCGGCACCGCGTAGCGAATGTTGTCACGCAATGACAGGCCGAACAGTACGTTCTCCTGTAGAGCAACTGATACGCCAGCGCGCAGGCTGTCGAGGTCCAAGTCTTTCAGGTCCACACCATCAATGGATACCGAGCCTGAGTCCGGATCAAACAGCCGGGAAATCAAACTCATAAGACTGGTTTTACCAGAACCCGTTGGACCGACAATCGCTGTTACCGATCCTGGGCTGACGCTAAAGCTGACGTCCTGCAGAACCGGTCGCCCTGGCTCATACGCAAAGCTCACGTTGTCGAAGCGAATCTCCCGGCGCAATTCCCCAAGCGCCCGCGCACCGATTTTGGAGGTGACGTCGGGTTCGATGTCGAGAATATCGAAGACGCGATCCAGGCCCATGGCGATATCCTGCGCACGAGTCCAGCGGTCTACCAATTCGCGAATCGACACGCTGGAGGCCCCCAGATATTCCTGTGCAGATTGATAAGCAGAAAGGTTCCAGCGGAGAAAGCTTAAGCCCACCAGCGCGACCAAAACACTGGCGTAGGTTTCGCGTTCGCCGAAGGCCCAGATAGCTGTGAGATATTGGCCGTACAGTAGTGCTCCTGCGGCAATGGTGAAGGTGACGATACCGATTACCGCTACCAGCGAGCGAACGCGGTAGGAGGCGTTAAAGGCATTAATCGAGTCCGCTTCGAAGCGCTGCTGCTCGAGCGCTTCGGCGCCAAAGGCCTTAATCAGCCGTGTACTGGAGAACGTTTCTTGCACCCGCGAGGTAAAATTCGAATTGGCCTGCCGACTGGCTAAAGAGTTGACGCGCATGCGCGGCGAGAACCAGCGTGCCCAAATGAGTGTGCCGACGATGATCGACAG
>PBTJ01000094.1 GCA_002726925.1 Gammaproteobacteria bacterium
GGCACGATAACGCCGTAGGCTCCTGCATCAAGTGCCTTCATGATTTCGTAGGGTTCATTCCACGGCACGCGCACCAATGGCGTAGCATCAGAGGTGGATATGGCCGGCAGCATATTCACCAAGTCTGTGTAGTCGATGAGTCCATGCTGCATATCGACGCAGATCCAGTCAAAGCCCAGTTGGGACATAGCCTCGGCCGAATAAGCATTTGCCAGACTGAGCCATAGGCCAATGGTTTGCTCATCGCGCTGCCAAGCCGCCAGTGATGTGTTTTCCCTCATTTTTTTACCTTCTTTTCTCTAATGGTGCTCTANCTAGTACAGACGGCAGAACCATCCAATNAGGGCGAAACGATGCCCGTATGTTCTNGCGTTGGCAATAAGGCCGAGATAGGGNTTTTCTNGCGTTCAATTGACGGAAATTGCAGAAACAGGCGCTTCAGGCTGGCCTGTGTTTNCATGCAAAAATCCAGNACGTGGCGATAGGCAATTTCGCGATTTTCTTCGTTGTAAAAGCCGTGACCACTGGCTTTGATCCGCANCCATTCATAGCTTTTCTCAGCTTTATCGAGAGCTGACTTCATCACTCGAGCATGCTTTATCGGTGCGCGTTTACCTGCGCTTGCGGGGATCAATGACACGCGAGCCTGAATTTGATCAGCGTCGTAAGTTGGTGATCTGGNCNGCAGCGGTTTTTTATTTGTTCCCAAGNTTTGTCTCAAGAATTCGAGACCGCTCGAAGACCGTNGGATATCCCCTGCTCAATCAGNGAGAGCGTGGCGTCTGTTAAATCATCTTGCATGACTNNACCCCATTGTCCTTGGCCAGCCGCCTCAAACGACTTGGCNNAACCGCCATCGGTCACGCACGAAATGCGACCCGCNGTGAGGATAACAAAGCGTCAAAGGGCAACTTNCGCTCAATTTGAAAAGTACATCACGTTTCACAAGCGGCTNCGGATATCTAAAGTCCAGNTACTTAAGAGTTGACCTAATNACGACGAGCAAGGATCGTTGAGTGGCGATAACAATAAGCAGCCANGTCATGACCCTTAACCAGCAATTTATCGATCTTGGCAATGCCACCCGCGAGCTNATCGGACTACTCAATGAGGCCGACGAGCGTTTTTGGGTCATGTGCATGCAGCGAGCACTGCCCAAAATCGAGGATCACGAACTGGCNGGGGCGACACTGGTGCTCGGATGCTATGGCGGCATGGATACTTTTTCGGATCTGCAGCTCAATAAAGACCTGATAGATTCTGACCCTGTGCGCTATCGCAACTTGAACGGCCGCCTNGACCACTTGCGCACAAAAACTTTTGAAGCGGCTAGGAGTATCGCTGCGCGACAAACGTGGTGACCCGCACAGGAAGCTAGCAGGGGAGTAACAAGGCGAATGACGATAGAACTATGGACTGCGGCGACACCCAACGGCTGGAAGGTCAGCATCATGATCGAAGAGTTGATTGAAGCCGGCGTAAATCTGGGTGAAATCAGCGTAAGAAATATCAATCTCGCCAAGGGCGAACAGTTCACCGATGAGTTTTTGNCGCACAACCCGAACGCAAAAATTCCGGTGTTGCTCGACGGTGAGCGGAGCGTCATGGAGAGCTGCGCTATCTTGCAGTATCTGGCGGAGANGTTCCCGACTTCGTTGTTACCGGAAGGTGAGACGCGGTGGAATATTTTGCCTTGGGTGTANTGGCAGGCTGCCAATGTTGGCCCCGTCTTCGGGAACAAGCTCAGCTATACCCGCTACATGGACACCGTCGCACAAGAAGCTAAGGCTCACCCACTTGAGCGATTCGGCACCGAGGCCCTGCGACTCGTCGGCGTCATGGAAAAGCAACTGCAAAACCATAGCTGGGTGGCGGGNGACACGTTCAGCATTGCCGACATTGCCCTGTATCCGTGGCTGCGTGGCTGGAAGTGGAGCAAGGTCGATATCACTCGCACTCCGGCCGTACTGGACTGGGTAAATCGCGTTAGGGCACGACCAGGGGTTGAGCGCGGTATTGCCTATGGCGTGCCCGCGGGGGAAATCGACCAGTGGAGCGAGGAGCGCAAAGCCCAGTACCGCAAGAACGGCGCTCAGATCGCTAACCCGACGAGCCATGGCCCGGTCGAATAGAACGCGTCAAAATTTGGAGAAGTCAGGGTCGCGCCGTTCTTTGAACGCTGCTATTGCTTCTTGGTTCGCCGGCCCACCCATAAGGCTGCCCAGACCCGCTGTTTCGATCTCGCTCGCTTCACGCAGCGCTTCACGACGCGGCGCCATGAGCATTTCCTTGGTTGTAATCAGCGAGGCCAGAGGTTTTGCGGCGAGCACTTGAGCCTGCTCCATCGTGCGCTGCATCAGTACATCGTCTGCAACCACCGCAAAGGCCAGACCGTATTCTTTGCAGGTTTGCGCATCGAGCCATTCGGAGCTCAACAGCACCCAGTTGGCCACTTGCGGCCCCATCATGGCGGGAAATGTCACCGTGCTAGCNGCCTCTGCGGTTAAACCAAGCGCCGTGAATGGGCAGCGCAGCTTGGCGCTTGCGGCCATGAATACAAGATCCGCTAAGCCCGTAATCGTGCACCCGAAACCCACGCCTACACCGTTAATGGCAAGCAAAATCGGTTTGGGAAATTCGATAAAGGCTTCAAACATGCCCTCAAATCCGTGCTCCGGCATCGGGTCTTTGGCGGGCCGATCTGCCAGATCCATACCGGCAGAAAAAGCCCTGCCCTCGCCAGTGATGATCAAAACTTTCACGGCATCGTTTTCAGCAGCGGCCAAAAGCTCTTCCGTTACTGCATCGAACATTGCGCCGTTGAAAGCATTTAAGGTTTCGGGTCGGTTGAATCGCAGCACGCGCACCGCCCCTTGATCGTGTGTTGTCGTCAACATTCTTATTACTTCCTTTTTCCGTCTTCCAAATCCCTCATGCGCCTCTCTTCGCGTACTGAGGTTAAACCCCCTGCAATACAGCAATATCTGCCACAGACGCTTCCCAGCGATGACGAGCGAGTTCTTGGTAGGCGTCGCTTTTATACCAAGCATCGGCCGCGGCCTTGTCTGCGAATCGAATCAGCACCGTGCGCGTGTGCGGCCATTGCCCTTCAAGAACGGTAGGTGATTCGTCCACCGCGAGCATCTCACCACCGTATTGCGCAAAGATTTCCATGAACCCAGCCTCATATTGGCCATAACGGTCACGATCGTGGATGTTGATCTGTGCGATCAGATATACGCTCATTGCTACCCCCTACTTCATGCCCAATCGTAGCGGCATTCGGCTAGTGACACACCTCAAGAGATTCATCCGAAGGTGCATATCTCATTGGGCAAGGAGCAGATCGGATAAAGCATTGCGAGCACAAAAGTAAGGGGCGGGAAGAGAGATTCGCGCGCGCTGCTGACCCTGCGTTCACATAGGCATTGAAAGTGAACACAAGAAGTGTGCGCGAATCCGAAACTATACAATCTGGAGCGATGGGCAAGTAAAGTTAACTATACTCACCTTATATTTTAATCTAAATTATCATACAAAGGCGACAAACCCAAAGCTAACCTTTGGTGCATGTCTAGTCTTCATGAACGTATCACTCAGGCTCGTAAAGAGCGTCACTTGTCTCAAGCCAACTTCGCAGAGCGGTTGGGTGTGACAAGAACAGCCTGCAGTCATTGGGAGACCGGCAGAGCCAAACCGTCGACTAAACACATCGAAAAAATCGCCAGACTGCTGGGAATCGATGCCAATTGGCTGATCTGCGGTATCAGAGCCAAAAGCGAGCCTTTAGCTAAAAGGGCTGAGCATTCCAGCGCAAACCTTGTATTTGAACCTCGTGCCTCTTATCCCGGATCATTCGATAGAGAAACGCAAAAAGTTGCCACAGACTATTTTTCTCTCTCTCAAGGACAGCGCAAGCTGGTCAGAGACCTGATCAAAGCATTGCATTCCTGAAGACAAGAAAGGTATCTGCCGATCGCGTCTCTAACGTCTGCTCGAGATCGGGTCAAGAGACGTGATACCAAAAGTTAACAATCACGCGGTGCGATACGTTAGTTCAAGAGTGAAAGGCCCAGCGCAGTGCATCGGCGAATAGAGCACCGCCGTGTCGCAAATTATGGCCTCCAGTCCCGAACTCAAAGCGATGATCGTACCCGGCGTATGCCAGCGCCGCTGCCATCTGTTGATTTGCTAGCGGCCAACTCCCGGTCACAATATCGGCATCGCGCTCCCCACTTTGCAAAAACACGCGCAGTGGCTTTCGCGGTGTGCTGCGGACCAAATAGGGATAGTTATTCGCCCCGCGGATGTTCGTAAACGAGCCGCAGTGACTGATCACNCGCGCAAAGTGCCCGGGAAAATGCCAAGCCGCATTGAATGCACAGACGCCGCCACTGGAGATACCGACTAAGCCGCGCCGTGCGGGATCTGTGGTGAATTCAGCCTGCAGTTCGTTTTGCACAAAGGGCAGTACATCGTGCAGCAGGAATTCCCCATACAACGCGGTGCAAGAATCGTATTCGAAGCTGCGCTGGCGATGGGCAAGGTGATAACGCACCTGCTTGTCTGGCTCTGCAGAGGCTCTTTCTGGCACACCTGGCATAACGAATATTGCGGCGGTTGGCGCCAGCTCGCCTTGTTTGAACATAGTTTCCAAGACCCTAGGCACCCGCACAGCCCCCTTATCGCTGCGGTAGGCCTCACCGTCATTGAGGACAAGCACATTCAGCGGACCTTCACCCTCTCCCGCTGGCGGCAAATAGACGCTGATCTTGCGCTGAGTATCCGGGTATACCTCGCTGTGATTCCATTGCTCAAAGGTATGGATCTCGCCTTTGAGTTCGGTAGTGCTTTGGGCCTCCGCACANGGGTGGTAATGAACATCGCCGACGGTAGACAACGACACGTCGATATCGCTGATTGCCCGCCCGTTCACTTGGTAGTTACGAAGGTGAAGGTCCTCCCATGGCACGTCGAGACCGAGCGACTGATAGGTTTGAATATCCATTTGTTAAATCTTGTAGCGCTGTCAGTTCACGAGTGCCTGATACACCCGCGCTCTGAGCTCGCGGCGAATCGGATAGGTCGATGAAGGCACCAACTGNGTNAGGAAAACCACAAAAAGATCTTCTGCTGGATCGACCCAAAAAAAAGTGCTGGCAGCGCCGCCCCAGTGGTGCTCGCCGACGGAGGTGATGATCGATGCTTTCACCGGATCCAGCACCACGGCAAAACCCAAGCCGAAGCCGATGCCGTCGTAGCTAGTCTCACTCCATACGGGCTGGCCCATAGCAGCCATATCGCAGTTATTGGGCAATTGATTTGTTCTCATGTAGCGCAGGGTAGAAGGCGCTAGTAAGCGCTCACCNTCAAGTTCTCCCTCGTTGATGAGCATCTGACAAAAACGCGCATAATCTCCGATGGTGCTCACCAATCCACCGCCACCCGAGCACGACATCGGTTCCTCAAAATAAACCGATTGGGTTGAAGACTCCTGCAGCACGAGACCGCCGCGTTCTTCCTGAGGCACCGGTGCAGCCGCGCCACCAACAGAACTCATATCGCCGCCCACTGCCGGGCCGTATAGCGACGCGAAACGATGTTGGGTTTGTTCAGGCACCGAGAAACCGGTATCGATCATTTTCAGGGGTGCGAATATACGTTGCCGAAAGAAATCCGCGAGGCTCATACCTGATAAGACCTCTACCAAGCGACCCAGCACATCNGTGGCAACCGAGTAATTCCACTGGCCGCCAGGCTGGCAAAGCAACGGTATCGACGCCAATCGCCTAGTCANCTCTGCCAATGATTNTGAGTGACTTTGAAACTCAATAGCCTGCTCGCGGTATTGAGCATCCACTGGTGTGCTATTCATAAAGTGATAGGTCAAACCTGAGGTATGACTCATCAGTTGCTTGACGAGCATCGNCGAGCGCTGCTCTTCCACATCAGTAATNGGCGCGTCACCCCCACGCCACACGGGCGTGTCGCCAAACTCGGGTAAATATTTAGCGACGGGGTCATCAAGCTGAAAACAGCCCTCTTCGTAGAGCATCATCGCTGCCACGGTGGTGAGCGGCTTGGTCATAGAGTAGATGCGCACGATGGTATCCGGGGCNAGCACCTTGCCCGCTTCCTTGTCGGCAAACCCGGCGCAATGCAGGTAGGCAATTTTTCCGCGCCGCGCGACGAGCGTGCTCGCCCCTGCCAGCTTGCCCTCACCCACTTGCTGCTCTAGCCAGCGGGTGATTCGCTCAAGACGTTCTTNGGATAGCCCGACAACCGATGGGTCAACTTNCTCCAGCATCATATTCCCTCCTCACTGGAACTNTCAATCTGCGCGCTAATANTGATCGGGGCAATGGGGTGCGAAAGTTGTCGAAAACAGGCGGTCTGCCNCGGCGATGCCTTGCTCACTTCCCGATAGCTGNCCCCAATTCGCCAGCGTGCGCGCCGAATACNTGCCGCTATAAAGGCCTGCCAGCGCTCTTACCGACAGNTCGANATCCGGGGCGTCGCTCACCGCATTTACCTGCGCCTCGTCGGCTAGGCTGCCAGACGTCTCGAGTTGCCAAGTACCGTTGTTCCAGGGCGCTAAATCGTCGCCGGCGATGCCCAGCACGAGGCGCTCCGTGTGGCCGTAGCCGCGCTGAGCCAGNGCCGCAGCCGCATCAACGATGCGCCACCACGTTCCGTCGCTGTCCTTGGTGTGCAGCATGCGCGGTTCTGCCATCAGACTGTNCGCTGGGTCATCCACTGGTGCGTTAGCCCAACTGACGCGGCCCACCAAGTCGTGTTTGGCNAAAAACTGCCAGAGACTTTTACAGGCATCCATGTCGAGCCAAGCAAANTCGCGGATCTTGACCTCTTGCGGGCGGGAGGCATGTCCTACCCGACCTGCGCGCAGCGTATACACCGCATAGCCACGGGGGGCATCTGTGGCCCCCACTAAGGCCACATAAACCGGCCCATCCGCCGCGTTGCCTGCCTCTTCCGAAAGTACCGCATTCAGCCACAGTGACTTGCCACGGTGCAGATAACCTGTGCGCTTGGCGATAAACGTCTTATACACCTCGCGTATCGCATCCAGTGCCGCGGCAGGACGATGCCTACTCACGGTATTGGTGTCTGCGGCAGGCTCATCCATTAACGCGATGTCTGCGGTATCAATATCGTACCGGCGGTTCATACCCGAAGGAGCAAAGCCGTAGCGTTGATAAATCGCAGCCTGAGAAGCCCAAAGCCCGGCCACACTCTGGCCACGCTCGCGCTGTTCCGCAAACGCTCGAGTCATAATCTGGCGCAACAACCCTCGGCGGCGATATTCCGGGCGAGTGCCTACCACTGAAATACCCGCCATGGCAATAGCCCGGCCGTTAGCGCGAATCGTAAAGGGGAACGCTGCATAGGAGGTGGCCATCAGAGGATGGCCGTTCTCGTCTTGCGCTGATCGATCAAAGGCACACAGCGTCCATTCAGGCTTTGTGCCGGCTGCGGCCATATTGTCCTCGCCGTCGCCGAAGGCGCCACCATAAGAATAGGATGCCATCAAACCCAACTGACCCATTTCTTCGGCCTTAGCCGAACGAATATCAAAATCCATTGGTTTGCCTTACGAAGTGCCTACTCTGAGGCGCTGGCGCCCAGTGCGGCCAGCGCTTCATTTTTGCGCAATCCACTACTTTGAGCAGCTCGCTATGCCGCAGAAAAACGCGCCAAACGCTCAGAAATCAGAGCATCGTCCTCGTGCATAATACGATCCATAAGCTCTTGAACCGTTGGAATGTCGTATACCAGTCCAGCGACCATACCGCAGGACCAAGCGCCCACATCCATGTCGCCTTCGGTCATCACCTTGGGATAAACGCCCGCTACTTCGCCGACAATATCCTCAAACTTGAGATCACTACCCATGGCCTTTTCTTTCTCGAGCAAGCGCTCTACTGCGGGGTTTGTCAGTACACGTTCGGTATTACGCAACGGACGCATAACCAACCGCGTGTCCAATTCTGAGGCATTGAGAATGGCTTGCTTCACATTGTCGTGTACGGGGGCTTCCTTGGTTGCGATAAAGCGCGTACCCATGTTCATGCCTTCCGCACCCATGGCCAGCGACGCGACAAGGGAGCGAGCGTCTGCCATGCCACCAGAGGCAACGAAGGGGATCTCTAGTTCGTCCGCGGCACGGGGCAACAAAATAAAGTTCGGAATGTCGTCCTCGCCGGGGTGGCCACCGCACTCAAAACCATCGACTGAAACGGCGTCACAGCCGATGTCCTGAGCCTTGACCGAGTGGCGTACCGAGGTGCACTTGTGGATGACCTTGATGCCTGCCTCTTTGAGCTGTGGCATCCATTTCGCCGGATTATTACCGGCGGTTTCCACTACCTTGACGCCACTTTCGATGATCGTATTCACTAGACCGGGGTAATCAGGAGGGGTAAGCGATGGCAGAAAGGTTAGGTTCACTCCAAAAGGCTTATCGGTCATTTCTTTGCAGCGCGCGATTTCATTAGCCAGCTTTTCCGGCGTGCCTTGAGTCAGACCAGTAATGATGCCCAACCCACCCGCGTTGGATACCGCAGCGGCCATTTCGGCCAAACCTACATAATGCATGCCGCCCTGGATCACTGGGTGCTCGATACCGAAGAGTTCTGTAATTCGCGTTTTCATAGAAGTTTCACCGTATTGTTGATGGTTAGGCACGAGCCGGCCCGTGATGCTGACGGAGCCAACCTTCTACTGTCAACAGATACCAAGGCCGACCGACAGGCACATCACACCCCAGCGTTGCAACGCGCGAGCACCAGTGGCAATTGCGCGCGACCCTGAAACGGTTCGTCGCCCAGGTAGACGGTCGGCGCATAGGAGACGCCTCTTGTTTTGGCCTCTTCATAGGCGGCCCCAAG
>PBTJ01000095.1 GCA_002726925.1 Gammaproteobacteria bacterium
CTGCTGCTGCTGCTTGCGGCGATTTTTCGAACCTTGGCATGGGGCGTTCACGGCGCAGAATTCGCAACGACCTTCATCGTGTTTGAATTAGTTTGCGCAACGTTGCTGTTTTTCAGTGGAACAAAGATCGGTGAGCGCGACGATATCGCATGACAGCCTAATCACCCTGACCGGGCACTTCTACCACTAATCCGTCCAGCTCTTGGGTGAGTCTGATCTGGCAAGCCAATCGACTGCGCTCGTTAACGCCGAGCGCGTAGCTGAGTAGCTCTTGCTCATCGCCTTGGGCGGACTTAGCTCTTTCCTGCCATTGCGGGTCGACCCAGACATGACAGGTGCAGCAAGTACAACCGCCTCCGCATTGCCCAATAATCCCAGGCACGCCGTTATCCACAGCCACATCCATCACATGGTCGCCCAGAACTCCCCGATAGGATTCACGACTGCCATCGGGTTGCACGAAGATGACGCTGATTGAGTTTGAGGGCGCACTCATGACCGAATTATACCCAAGCTGAAGCCATTAACGATGCCCCGATAGCAATGCCTCCCAACTATCTGCTAGACACTCACCCGTCGCCCCTTGCGGGCAGTACTAAGCCGCCGCCAACTCGTCAGGCCGAGGATTGCGGCGTAGATAAAAACCTGCCAAGGCAAGCATGACACCGGTTACCGAGGCAATGAGAGCCAAGGAACCAAACCAAACAAAGGCGACAATGCCTATCATTCCTCGGTTTACATCGGACGGTCTGTCGGTGCCATATGCGTACATAGCCAAGCGGTAGATTTGATTTTGATTAATCAGATGGTTGATGTTGGTTGCGGCCCGCCGCTTGGCATTTCGCAAGGCTAGCAGATCTTCCTCTAAGGTATAGACAGATTCTGAGATAACATCGAGCTCTGCCTGTTTTTCTTCCGCGTGGGCATCCAATTTCTTTTCATTGCTCTTTTTCATTGCAAAGAATCGATTGATCCTCGACTGCGCTGCCTTCTCAGCATTAATCAAGGTGTTTTGAACATCAACGTCGCGCTCTAACAACAACGTTTGCTGATTTTCGATCAGGCCATTTATGTCGTTGATGCGGCCTTGGTACTTGGCTGCAGTAAATGCTAGCTGTTCCTTTAGTTGGGCCTCCATCTGAGACTGTTGCACGATGGCATCACCGCCCAGATAACCGTCAGTGATGTCCGCAATTCGCGCGTCTTTTTCGTTGATCAGCGCGCGATACTTATTTTCTACCGTCGTGCGCGTAAGGAAACTGGCCGCAGCCAACGCTTCTGTCATCTCGGCCTGCAATGCGTTGCGCTCGGTCAACAATCGCGATTTTTCACCGCGGCTGTCAGAAATGTTGTCTAGTAGCAAACCCGAGAAGCGACTTTCAATGCCCTCACGCTCAACCGTCCATTGGTCATAGTAGATGTCTCTGCGCCGCATCAGAGCCTGGATCTCTTGCGGAATTTGTTCTCTGAAACTGTAATCTATACCCTCGACGGCTTTTTCGGCACTACGGCGCGCATTTCTAACCGACGCAGAATAAACCGCGTCAATCTTTCCTTGCCTCTGATCGATATCTTGAACCAAGTCTGCTTCCGTGAAGGTTTGTACACGATCAATTCGCCATTCCACTAATTTTTGTTCCGCGTCGATATCATCGATCTCGTTTTTGTACGTATCGATGGCGTAATTCAGACTGGAAAAATTTCGCTCAAAACCATTAAACATAGTCTCGAAGGTAATCAAGCAGAGAAAGAGTACAAAGAATAAAAACAGCAGTCGCCAAGGCGTACTCTCGACAGAGATAAAAGCAAAGGTCAGCGGTATTTTGCAAAGTTCCACGACAGCAACTAGCAAGAAAGGCAAGCCAGCTACCAACACCGAGGCACCCTGCCCCAAAAAGGATTCGTCAAATTGATCAGAGAGACCGGCAGAGACCGCGACAATTATCGATATTGTTAACCCGATCAGGGCCGCGATGATTTCTACGCCCCATGCAAGTCTCACCAAAAAACTCGCGTACTGATTTGTGTTCCTCAAATCCAACATGCCCCAGCCTTTTTTAATTCAGATGTTTTGCCAAGGACAGCATGCCCGAGGCAAGCAGAACCTAGTGTTTCCATAGAGAACTTAAAACCTCTAGACCTTGCCGGTTGCCGCTTTTGTGAACTAATACAACGCATACAAACAAAACGGCCGAAGTATCCCGCGCAACCGATGGCATCTCTTTTGTCGAATTCGCACGTTTAGGCAGCTAAACTTTAGAATTCCTTGAGGGGTAGCAAATTGATTATCGGTCTTACCGGCGGTATCGCATCCGGAAAATCCACCGTCGCACGAGCGCTAGGAGCGCGCGGTGCTTACGTTATTGATGCAGACAAGTTGGGCCACTCTGCCTATGTAAAAGGCACAGCCGCATTCGATTTAGTGGTCGCCACCTTTGGTAACGACGTGGTGGGCGATGATGGCGAAGTTGACCGCCGCAAACTCGGCGGCAAGGTGTTTGGCAACGAAAACGCACTCAAACAACTTACCGATATCGTGTGGCCAGCGATTCGCATTATGGCCGAGAACGAAATTGCTGAGGCATTGCAGGCTGAACCGGCCCGAGTGGTCGTGCTAGAGGCAGCGGTTTTAATCGAAGCAGGCTGGCTAGATCTTGCGAACGAAGTTTGGGTAACCGTGGTTGAACCATCCATTGCCATTGAACGCGCCTGCGCCCGAGACAATCTAGATGCAGCCGCCGTACAGGCAAGGCTTGATGCCCAACTCAGCAATGCTGAACGTCGCAGCCATGCGCATCAGGTGATCGACAACTCTGCCTACCAAGCCCAACTGTTGGCTCAGGTGGGCTCGCTGTGGACGAAGATTGTTCAGCCCTCCAGCCATTAACCTTTGGACATCAGGAAGCACAAGATGATTCTGGATTTGCACGCACACTCCATAAAGTCCGACGATGGCCGCGCTAAAGTACAAAACTACTGTCAATGGATTAGCGCCAAGAACATTCCCATAGACGGCTTCGTGCTCACGGAACATCGCCAATTTGATGACGACTCAGATTACTCAGAGCTGGGTGCCAAATTTGGACTAACCATTCTCAAAGGCGCTGAGGTCGAAACCGAATACGGCCATGTGTTGGTGTTCGGGGTCACCCCAGCCCTACAAGAGGCCTTTGACTTCACCAATATTCATTTGAATCTCGCCGACGTCATTGCAGCCTGTAATGCCCACAACGCTGTCGCAGTGCCCTGCCACCCCGGTCGCAAACGGGTGGGGATGTCTGCACACCTAGAAGAGTTTGGCGTACCCAAAGGCGTAGAAATTGTGGAGGTCTACAACGGCGGCAGTCGCGACAATGAAGATCAGATCTCCATTGATATGGCGCNGCGCCTTGGCTATCGCGGCATCGGCGGCAGCGATGCGCATATTGTGAGTCATATTGGCCGATGCGGCACCCGCTTTGAGGAACCAATTGCTAGCGAGCAAGAACTGGTGGCGGCACTGCTTCAAGGCGCATATGAACCGATCAAGATTACGGCCAGCGCCACATAAGGCCAGCGCCACATAAGGCCAGCCTAAGCTCAAGTTATTGAGCGACTTTGTCGCCGCATAAAAGCCCTACTGTTTATGCCTTTCGCATCAGCCACTTGAATTCGCTAGACAGGCTTCACGAGCGGTATGGATAGCTCTTCGTGCGCTTCCCATGCCAGCTCGACTCGCTGCCCTACCGATACCTCGCTAAGCGGATCNTCAACCCCGGTTACATTAGTCAAGAATCGCGGCCCTTCATCTAAATCCACGTAAGCCACCGCATAGGGCACCTTCGTGCGAAAGAATGGGTGATAGCTCAGCCGCACCACGCTATAGGAATAGATCGTTCCCTTTCCCGCCGAGGTTTTCCAATGTANGTCNCCATCAACACAACCTGTACAGTGCGCGCGTGGGTGCCAAACAATNGTGNCGCAGTTAGCACACTGCTGATAACGAAACTCTTTGTTCGCTGTCGCTTGCCAAAATTCCCCCGTATCCAGCTCGTTGAGCTTAGGCAATGGGCGCGTCGGCGTTTTCTTTTCTGTGTTGTCACCCATTGCTAGTCCCTCCCCAGGATTACTGTGGCGGCAGAATGCCGCGCCCCCAACATACCGCCATTACCGTGGGCGATGGCCAACCGTGCATCCGCCACNTGACNNGTGGATTCACCCCGCAGCTGGCGAGTGGCCTCTAACAGCAAGAAAATACCGCGCATACCCGGATGATTAGATGACAGTCCACCGCCATCGGTGTTGAGAGCCGGGCCGTCATTGGGNCGATCAAAACGCAGTCGCCCTCCTGCNACCCAGGGCCCACCCTCGCCCTTAGCGCAAAACCCAAGGTCTTCGAGCAGAGTTAGTACAGTAATGCTGAAAGAATCGTAAATCATGGCGATATCCATCTCGGCGGCGCTGACACCAGCCTCTGCAAAGGCGATGGGGGCTGATTGTACGCCTGCGGATGTGGTGATATCGCCGCCATTTTCGGGGTATTTTGTGGCTTCACCGGTACCCAATATCCACACCGGCGATTTCTTGCAGTTAGCCGCCACGTCCGCGCTGGCGATCACCACCGCACCGCCACCATCAGACACCATGCAGCATTCCAGCAGATGCAATGGGTCGGCGATCATGCGCGAATTAACGACGTCCTCGATAGTGGTCTCTTGAATACCCACGAACTCCAGATCTGTCATGGCTTGAACCGCTTCAGGGTTACGCATGGCGTGATAGCGNGTGGCTGTGGAAATTTCCGCCAGTTGCTCGCTTGTGGTGCCGTAATTGTGCATGTGACGGTGCGCAACCATCGCGTAATTGGCGATCAGCGTCTGGCCTGCGAAGGTTTCCATATTGTCACCCGGGCTAACACCGCCGCCGCGCCCACCTGCACCGATNGCCATCGCGTTACTGTGGGCTGTCGAGCCGTAGGTNAGCAGCGCTACCTTGGCCTTACCCTCACGGATNGCACGCAGCGCATGGGCCGCATGAAATTCGTAGGAACTACCGCCAACACCGGTAGTGTCCATCACCGTTGGCTTGATNCCGAAGTACTCGGAAATCATCAGCCCACTCATGGGCGCGCCTTCACCAGCATCGTAGATGGCATCAACGTCTGACCAGGTCAGGCCCGCGTCGGCCAATGCCTTGGCGGCGCTGGCGGCTTTAATTTGCAGCGCGTTTACCCTGCCTTCAACGTCTCTCGACGGATATTCATGGATGCCGACAATGGCAGCGTCCCGGCTTTGGCTCGCCATACTCTCCCCCTTTACTTTAGAACTTGCTTGTTCAGCCTAATCTGGTGAGTCAAGTTCGCTCTCACCACTATGATTAAATCAGCGCCCCGAGATGATTCAGCGCGTTGATCTTTCCAATCATGCTTTTTTCGTAGGCTTCTGCTGGTGCCTCACGAACCAGGCGGTCCAGATCATGGGCATCTTGGCCGATGAGCACACGCCAATGTTTATTGCGCACCGCGTTAAGAATAACGGTAGCAGCTTCGCTGGCCGTCGTGGGCGCCTTGGTGCGGAAGGCTTCGGCACGGTCTGCCAACATCTGCCGGATATGATCATCCGGTACATTACCTACAGGTAGGCCGGCCGCCAGCATGCGCTCGCGTACTACGGCAACGTCCCCATCTGGCAGATCCATGCCCCACGGTCTGCCAAGCACNTTGGAGGAATTTTCCATAATTGACGTGCCGATATGACCGGGCATGACTAAGCTGCATTGAACATGGGGTGCGTGCAGGCGAAGGTCTGTAATGAGTGCCTCGGTAAAACCTTTGACCGCAAACTTTGCAGCCGNGTAAGCCGTATGCGCCTGAGTGGTTCCGAGACTGGCCCAGAACCCATTTACCGAGCTGGTGTTAACGATATGACCTTCATCACTGGCGACGATAGCATCGAGAAAAGCACGACACCCGAAGTAGACGCCATCCCAACAAACAGCATAGGTGCGCTCCCACTCGTCTCGGTCTCCTTTAACAAAAGAGCCGCCGCCACCGATACCGGCGTTATTGAATAGCAAATTGATGTGAGCGGTATGGTGCTGGGCCATGACCTCGTCACGGAACGCGAGCATTTGCGCTTCCTCGCTAACATCACACAAGTGGTGGGTAAGTCGTTGCTCCCCAGCATTGGCTAAGCGAAGTGTCTCATCCATGTTTTCTTGAGAGACATCGCACATCGCCACATGTGCCCCTGCCGCGATGAGCTGGCACACCAACTCTCGCCCCATACCAGTACCGCCACCGGTCACCACCGCAATTTTATTTTCGAAACTCTCCATTAGGCCTCTCCTATTCCGCTACCGCGTAACCCCCTCGCTTTCGTACATCCTAACGATTTGCCGCGTTAAGCTTTTCTTCGTCAATTAATCCTTGTCCATAAAGATTGGCCAACGCTGCGCTAACGATCGCATCGGCATCGACTTCAAAGTGCGCACGCAGTGCCGCACGGGACTCGGACAGACCAAAGCCATCGGTGCCAAGCACTTCGTAGCCCGCAGGCATCCAAGCAGCAATACCCTGAGCTAAACTCGCCATGTAATCGGTGACCGCAATGATCGCGCCCGATGCGTCGTCAAACATCGCCTCGACCTTACTAACTTGAGCCGGTGCTTGAGGGTTTTGACGGTTCGCCGCAGCAACCGCAAAAGCATCGCGCTGCAGTTCTACATAGCTCGTCATACTCCAGAGGCTCACTTCATAACCAAGCGCCTGCAGTTCGGCCTTGGCTCTGATCGCCTGCTGCAGGATGCTACCACTGGCTAATAAATGGATATCAGCCTCCGACTGAGCGGGATCGAAGCAGTAGCCTCCATCGAGCACCCCTTGCATCAGTTGATCTTGTGTCAATGCACCCCGCGCGAGGACGTCGGCCATATCCGGCATAAGATAGTTCTCGTTGTAAAGGGTCAGATAGTAAAAGATGTCCTCCTGCTCGACATACATGCGGCGCAAGCCCTCCCGCACAATGATCGCAAGCTCATAGCCAAAGGCAGGGTCGTAACTGAGCAAGCTAGGAACGGTGCTGGCGAGCACATGAGAATGACCGTCTTGATGCTGCAGCCCCTCGCCATTGAGCGTCGTTCGACCGGCGGTTCCGCCAAGCAAGAAACCCTTACACATCATGTCTGCGCAGCCCCAGACCATGTCGCCCACCCGCTGCATGCCGAACATGGAATAGAAGATATAGAACGGGATCATCGGCAGGCCGTGTACCGCATAGGCACTGCCAGCCGCCATGAATGAAGCCATAGCACCCACTTCGCAGATACCCTCCTGCAGAATTTGCCCGTCGCTGGCTTCCCGATAAGGCAGCAGGCTATCTGCATCTACCGGGCGATACTTCTGACCTTCATGGGAGTAAATACCAGCGACTTTGAACAGACCGTCCATGCCAAAAGTGCGAGCTTCATCCGGCACGATGGGCACTACATAGCGTCCCAATTCGGGCATGCGCAGCATGGCCGAAAGCAGCCTGACCATAACCATGGTGGAAGATACCTCCCGCTTACCGCCGCCTTTAAGAAACTCAGCAAAGGCCGCTATCTCGGGTACATCTAGGGTTGCGCAATCTACATGCCGATTTGGCACCCAGCCGCCATTGATTGCTCTTTGCCCACGCAGATAGGCTATTTCAGGCGCGTCATCGGCGGGCCGATAAAATTCCGCATTGGCCGCTTGTTCTTCAGTCAACGGAATATCCAGTTCTGCCGCTATCTTGACCCGCTCCTCAGCAGACATGTTTTTGTACTGGTGGGCCGTATTTTTTCCTTGCGCACCCATGCTGTCGCCCTTGACGGTCTTCACCAAAATCACCGTGGGCTTATCTTGCGCGGCACTAGCCCTCGCGAAGGCGGCGTAGATTTTCTTTTGGTCTTGGCCACCGCGCTTGATCGCACGCACCTCGTCGTCAGTGAGGCTATTCATCATCTGTTCGAGCTTGGGGTTGCCCTCAACCCAATGCTCGCGCTGCACGTCTCCAGGCAGAACCGAATACATCTGGTAATCACCGTCGAGGCACTCATCCATGCGGCGCTGCAGCACGCCCTCGCGATCTCGCGCCAGCAGGCCATCCCAGCCGCCACCCCAGATCACCTTAAGCACATTCCAGTCCGCACCGCGAAAGGTTCGCTCTAACTCTTGAATGATCTTTCCATTACCACGCACAGGACCATCAAGGCGCTGTAAATTACAGTTCACCACCAAAATCAAGTTGTCGAGTTTTTCTCGCGAAGCGATATTTATGGTGCCCAAGACCTCTGGCTCATCTGCCTCACCATCACCGATAAAGCACCAAACCTTGCCGCTCGCTTTTTCCTTAATACCGCGATTTTCCAGGTACTTGGCGAAGCGCGCCTGATAAATCGCCGCAGGAGTCGATAGGCCCATGGAAGCATTCGGTAGCTCCCAAAAGTCTGGCATGCTGCGCGGGTGGGGGTAGGAGGACAGCCCGCCGCCACTGGCAAGTTCTTGGCGATAGTTATCAAGCTGCTGCTCGGTTAGCCGCCCTTCCAAAAAGGCCCGTGCGTAAATACCCGGCGCGGCATGGGGCTGTGGCAGCAACATATCTGCAGAACCGCGGTCGTTTTTTGGCCCCGCACCCTGAAAGAAATGATTAAAGCCGACCTCGAGCATGGTGGCGCAAGATGCATAGGTGGCGATATGACCACCAACCCCAATGCCTTTGTCTTGGGCTCGCAGCACCATGGCGATAGCGTTCCAGCGCAGCATTTTTTCGAGTTTCTCTTCGAGCGCGATGTCTCCGGGATAGGCAGGCTGGGCGTCAGGAGATATCGTGTTTCGATAAGGGGTGTTAAGGGTAGCCTCGTCTAACGGAATGTTAAGGCCGAGCACATGATTTTGCAGACTGCGTAAAATCTCGCGTGCACCAGCGGCGCCATATTGCTCGACGATGGCGTCGAGAGACTCGGCCCACTCGGCCTTATCATCCAGCAGCATCTTCTGCAGTTCATTAAGCTGGGCGCTGTCATTCGTCATGTTGTCTCCCCACAAGAACGCCTCCGAAACTGACTAAATCAGTCATCTAGCGCGGCTTTTATCCGCTGGGCATGCACTTCAAGCTCGGCAAAGTCCGCCATGGCACCGGCATGCATCTTCAAATCAACACCACCGGCACGAGGCAAAATGTGAAAGTGCAGGTGGAAGACAGTTTGCCCAGCTGCCTTACCGTTCAGTTGGGCAAGCATTATGCCCGGCACGTCGAAAGCGCGTTTAACCGCCACCCCAACCTTTTGCACCGTCGCCATGGTATGGCCAAGAATGACGGGGTCTGCATCAAAGATATCTTCCGTAGGATCCTTGGGGATCACCAACGTATGACCCGCCACCTGTGGCATAACGTCCATAAACGCCAGCGAAAAATCGTCCTCATATACCTTAAAGGCCGGGGCTTCACCGCGAAGAATTTTGGCAAAAATGTTGTCGTTATCGTAAACCATNACTCAATTCCTCTAGTGCTCCGACGCGATACGCGATTAGCTTGAGTGTGCGGCAATACCCAGCGCCCCATCAAGTCAGGACTTAATCACTCGCCCGAGCACTTCTTGCGTATGTGCACCGAGTTCAGGCACGCGATTGGCGTTTTCACACAACCAAGGCGCACCGGGTACCCGCGGCAGTTCGACTGTCGTCTCGCCGACGNCCACTTCAAAGGTATGAAAGTCGGGNTGCGTTTTCAGCTCGCCGATNGCATTCACCGGTGCAAAGGCTAGNTCTGCCTGGGCAAAGCGGGCCTGAATCTCGGTGTAGCGAAGCTTCGCNACCGCCCCCTGAACGGCGCTGTCGACAAAGTCACGGTTATCGACCCGGGCCGGGTTGTCGATACACCGCACATCAGCAAGTAAATCCGTGCGCACAATGCCGATTTNGCAAAGCCGCTGCCACTCACGCTCGTTTTGGATTGATAAAACAAAGTCCTGACCACACTGGGCAGTAAAGACCCCGTAGGGACAAATACCCGGGTGGGCAAGACCCATCCTCTGGGGTGCNNCGGCGCCGTATCGATCAAGCAGGTAAGGTACCGCTAGCCATTGCGCCACCGCGTCNAATAGCGAGACGCTCAATTTCGCGCCCTGTCCACTATGGCCACGTTGAATNAACGCCCCGAGGATCGCCTCATAAGCAAATTGNCCCGTGGCAATGTCGACCAGTGAGACGCCCACCCGACCGGCCGCATGGGGGCTACCGGTAATCGAGCTGAGTCCAGATTCTGCCTGCATCAGCAGGTCATAGGCTTTTCGCGAGTGGCCCGGGCCATCNCTGGCGAACCCGGATATGGACATNGAAATGAGCTTAGGATNCTGCTNATGGAGCTCGTCAAGTTCAACACCCAGCTTGGCGAGAGCTCCGGGCTTTAGGTTTTGCGTAAAGACATCACTTTGAGAGATCAGCTGGCGCAAAATTTCAACTTGCTCGCTCTGCTGCAAATCAAGCACCACGGATTTTTTTCCAGCGTTCAGCCAGACAAAGTAGCTACTCCTGCCGGCAACGGCCGTGTCATAGCCTCGAGCAAAATCACCTTCGGGTCGTTCAATTTTGATGACCTCGGCACCGGCCTGCACCAGCCGCATACTACAGGCAGGAGCTGCCACTGCCTGTTCAAGGCTGATGACCTTGATGCCTTCCAAAAACGCCATATTCAACCTATTTTATGCATAAAAAAGAGGGCTTTAGCCCTCTTTATTCATGTTACTTCACATGTATCAGCTTTTCGGGTTGTGGCCCAAAATCGCTTTCGTCTCGAGGAGCTCCTCAAAGCCAAAGCGCCCCCACTCACGGCCGTTGCCCGACTGCTTGTAGCCGCCAAATGGCGCGCTCTGATCCGGTGGCGCGCCGTTCAAGTGAACATTACCTGAACGAATCAGCCGCGCGATTTTCGACGCGCGTTCTGGGTCCTCTGAAGAGATATAACCGCTGAGACCGTAAACCGTATCGTTGGCGATGCGCACAGCGTCGTCATCGTCTTCGTAGCCAATCATCGCCAGTACCGGGCCAAAAATTTCTTCCTGGGCAATGGTCATATCATTGCTCACGTGACTGAATACCGTAGGCTTCACGTAGTAGCCTGCATTGAGCCCCTCGGGACGGCCGGTGCCACCCGTCTCAAGCTTGGCACCTTCATCGATACCCTTTTGAATCAGGTCTTGGATCTTGTTGAATTGCACCTCGGATACGACCGGGCCGATGGTGGTACCTTCCGCGTTAGGGTCACCCACTTTCACCTGCTCAGCCGCTGCCTTGGCAACCGCTGCGGCTTCGTCCATGCGCGCATTGGGCACCAACATACGTGTCGGGGCGTTGCAGCTTTGGCCGGAATTGGTCACCAAGCCGAAGACATCGCGAGAAATCGCCTTAGCGAAATCTGCATCATCCAGAATGATGTTGGCTGATTTACCGCCAAGCTCCTGAGCCACGCGTTTAACCGTCGGTGCAGCCGCTTTG
>PBTJ01000096.1 GCA_002726925.1 Gammaproteobacteria bacterium
AAAATACCTGGCGCTGGTGATCGCCAACGTCCAGAGTCAGCTGGAGCAGCTTGTCTGCACCTTCCACTGGCGTAGCCTCGATGATGCGTGCCACTTTAAGCTGCACTTTCATGAAATCATCGATGCTGATCTCGCCCGGTGCATCGCGAGGTGCCGAAGGCTTGCCTGATGCTGATGCTGATGCTGATGCTGATGCTGGCGCTGATTCGGGCTGTTTGGAAGCCTCCACCATCTTTTCGATCTGCGCGGTTTCAATGCGCTGCAGCATGGGCTTGAACTTGCTNATGGTANGGCCCAGCAAGGGGGCTTCGGCNTCGGCCCAGATGAGTGGCTGGACGTTCAAAAAGGCCTCGGCTTTTTCTGCCATCTCTGGCAGTACAGGTTTCAGAAAGATCGCCAGACANCGAAACATGTTGATGCCTTGGCTGCACACCAGTTGCACTGCGTCTCGTTGCTCCGGATTCTTCNCCATGTTCCAAGGCTCATGTTTGGCGATATATTGATTNGCNGCGTCTGCTAAGGCGGTAACTTCGCGCATGGCCTTGGCGGTATCACCTGCTTCGAATAGCGCTGCGATGGGTTCTGCCTGGGCGTGGAACTGCGCCATCAGCGCTGCATCGTGNACGCTGTCAGCCAATACGCCGTCAAACTGCTTCACCAAAAAACCAGCGGTTCGGCTGGCGATGTTGATGACCTTGCCGACAAGGTCTGAATTGACGCGAGCGACNAAGTCCTCGAGGTTCAGGTCGAGATCATCGGCCGAGCCGTTGAGCTTGGCGGCATAGTAGTAGCGCAGGTACTCGGGGCTCAGATGTTCCAAGTAGGTCTTGGCCAAAATGAAGGTGCCGCGAGACTTGGACATCTTGGTACCGTCTACNGTGAGAAATCCGTGGGTGTGTACCTTACTTGGTGTGCGGAAGTTGGCGCCGTCGAGCACGGCGGGCCAGAACAAGGCATGGAAGTTGACGATGTCCTTGCCAATAAAGTGGTGTACCTCGGCGCTGGAGTCTGGTGCCCAAAAATCGTCAAAGTTCAGATCGTTATCTCGATCGCACAGGTTTTNAAAACTTGCCATGTAGCCGATGGGGGCGTCCATCCAGACATAAAAATATTTGCCTGTGGTGCCAGGAATAGTGAAACCAAAGTAGGGCGCATCCCGAGAGATATCCCAAGCGCGCAGGCCATCGTCCAGCCACTCGGCAAGCTTATTGGCTATTTCCGGCTGCACGGCGTCGCTACGGGTCCACCCTTTGAGAAAGTCTGTATAGCGACCCAGGTCGAAGAAGTAGTGGTCGGACCCACGCAGCTCAGGTGTGGCGCCGGAGAAGATCGACTTAGGGTCGATCAGCTCGTTGGCGTTATAGGTGGCGCCGCAANTTTCGCAGTTGTCGCCATATTGATCTGGCGTTTTNCATTTAGGACAGCTGCCCACGACGAAACGATCCGCCAAGAACAGGCCTTTCTCCGGGTCATAAAGCTGCTCGACTTTTTCAGTAAAAATCAGCCCAGCCTCTTGCAGGCGATCGTAAATCAACTCGGAGTAATGCTGATTTTCCGGCGAGTGGGTGGAGTAATAGTTGTCGTGAGCAATCAAAAACCCCTGCGAGTCCGCCACATGCAGTTGGCGCATGTTTTCCACCAAGGCCTCCGCTGGCACACCTTCTTGCTCCGCTTTAATCATGGTCGCGGTACCGTGGGCGTCGTCGGCACACACATAANCGGCCTGATTGCCGCGCATGCGCTGGAACCGCACCCAAATATCGGTTTGGATTTGCTCCAACACGTGGCCCAGGTGAATGGGGCCGTTAGCGTTAGGCAGTGCGCTGGTGACTAATANGCGACGTGACATGCTGGGCCTGAGTTGNTCGGAAGCGGCTAAATNTGCGGGNGCAGCATACCGCGCCTGAGGCCACAAGTGCAGTCACTATCAGGNACCCGTTCGGCTGCGATGCATTTGTGTCGCGCTTTCACAGGCGCTCCACTGGCCTTTGGCCTAGACTAGCNCTTGATCAAAAGCGGGGTAACTGTGCGGTGAAAGTCGAAGAATTTATNGACCCCTATCTCGGGCAATCTTGGGGCAGCTTGGGTGCGCGGGTGCGGACCTCAGGTAAGCAAATCTCGGTCACGCTGGGTTATCCCGCCGCTGGGCTACAGGCGAATCTGGCGCCGCAGCTGGCGCAGTTTCTTGGNGTAGACGCCGTTGATCTGCAGCTCAGTTTTTCGGCAGGCGGCGGCTCAGGCTTCGGCCAGGTGAAACACTTGGTNCTGGTAAGCAGTGGTAAGGGCGGTGTAGGCAAATCCACCACGGCGGTGAATCTGGCGTTGGCGCTCGACGCCGAAGGCGCCAANGTCGGACTACTGGATGCGGATATCTACGGCCCCAGTCAGGGCATGATGCTTGGGGTGGCTGAAGGTCAGCGACCAGACATCAAGGACGGTAAGCATTTCGAGCCCGTCCGGGCGCATGGCCTGAAGGCCATGTCNATGAGCTTTATGACCACGGACAAAACNCCCATGGTGTGGCGTGGGCCCATGGCTAGCGGCGCGCTGCAGCAGATTTTGGGTCAGACCCTGTGGGGCGACCTCGACTACCTANTTATTGATATGCCGCCAGGCACNGGAGACATTCATCTGACNCTGTCACAAAAGGCNCCGGTTTCTGGGGCTGTGATCGTGACCACACCCCAAGACATCGCCTTGTTGGATGCCATGAAAGGCATAGAGATGTTCGCCAAGGTGGACATTCCGGTGCTGGGTATCGTTGAAAACATGAGCGTCCACGAGTGCCCAAGCTGTGGGCATATTAGCCATTTATTTGGCGCCGACGGTGGTCGACGGGTGGCAGAGGATCTGTCGGTGCCGCTGCTCGGGCAACTACCCTTGGCTATGTCCATTCGTGAACAGGCCGATGGTGGCCAGCCCACGGTCAAAGTTGAACCGGATTCGAAAATCAGCGGTCTCTACCGCGACGCAGCGCGTAANATGGCCGCTCAGCTGTGGGCTCGCAAAAGTACGGCAGCTGCGACGCCAACCATTTCGATGGTCGATGATTAATTGGAAAACAGGGTAAAAAGGTAAGCAACGCTATGACTATCAAATCCGATCGCTGGATCGTCGAGCAAGCCAGTAAGGGCATGATCGAACCCTTTGAAGCCGGGCAGATTCGCACTAATGACAGTGGCGGCAAGGTGATTTCCTATGGCACATCGAGCTATGGCTATGACGTGCGCTGCGCCAACGCGTTTAAGGTGTTTACCAATATACACTCGGCAACCGTAGATCCTAAGGCCTTCGATGAACGCAGCTTTGTCGACGTGGAGGGCGACTGCTGCATCATTCCTCCGAACTCCTTCGCCTTAGCCAGCACAGTTGAGTACTTTCGCATTCCTGAGGATGTGTTGACGGTTTGCCTGGGCAAGTCCACCTATGCGCGCTGCGGCATCATCGTGAACGTAACGCCCCTGGAACCAGAGTGGGAAGGGCATGTGACGCTAGAGTTTTCAAACACGACGACGTTGCCAGCGAAGATCTACGCCAATGAAGGAGTGGCGCAAATGTTGTTTTTTCAGTCCGACGAGCGCTGCGAAACCACTTACAAAGACCGCGGTGGTAAATACCAAGGTCAGACTGGGGTGACCCTGCCAAAGACATAGTGGTGGATTGCCGTGCTGCACAGCGTGCCGCTCGCAATGACGGGTCGACTCCTGAGCAGGTTGCTGCCCTGAGCCGCAAGGGTCTTGCGATGACGCACGGTTTGTTATTGAACCAGTATTTGGCCCGCTTCGGTTTGGTGATCCGCCGCAACGATGGTGCCGATCTGCGTTGGCGCCTCGCCTTGATCGCTTAATGCCTCAAGGGTTGCCTCAACGTCGTCCTCGGCAACGATTAACAACAGACCAATGCCGCAGTTAAAGGTGGTGAGCATTTCTTGCTCCGCAATATTGCCTGCCTGCTGCAGCCAAGAGAACACGCTGGGCCGCTGCCAACTGTCAACATCGATCAGCGCAGCGATGCCGTCATGGGAGAATATCCTTGGAATATTTTCGTAAAATCCCCCGCCGGTAACATGCACCATGCCATGCACGTCTACGCTCTCCAGCAATTCGCGCACCTGTTTGACGTAGATGCGGGTCGGCGCGAGAAGCTCATCGAGCAAGGTTTCGTCGGGTACAAGCTCAGAGTTTTCCAACACTTTGCGAATCAGCGAGTAGCCATTGCTGTGCGGTCCTGAGCTTGGCAGACCGATGATGCGGTCACCGATACTGACCTTCGTGCCGTCGATGATTTTGGCCTTCTCCACCACGCCCACGCAGAAGCCTGCAAGGTCGTATTCGCCGTCGCTGTAAAACCCTGGCATTTCTGCGGTTTCGCCCCCAGCCAATGCGCAGCCTGCTAATGAGCAGCCATGAGCAATGCCCTTGATGACGCGTTCGGCGACGTCGATATCGAGCTTGCCAGTGGCGTAGTAATCGAGAAACAGAAAGGCCTCGGCGCCAACCACCAGAACATCGTTGACGCACATGGCGACCAAATCTTGGCCGACAAATTCGTGGCGGTTGTAGTCGATGGCGATTTTTAGCTTGGTGCCGACGCCATCAGCACCAGTCACCAAAATCGGCTTCTCGTAGCCCTCGGGTAGCTCGGCCATGGCCGCGAAGCCACCCAAGCCGCCGAGCAGTTCGGGTCTGCGCGTGGCCTTGGCTGCTGGTGCGATGCGTTCAATCAGCTGCGCGCCTGCCTCGATATCGACACCGGCATCCTTATAGGTGAGGCCGCCGTTTTTATAGGGAGTGTCGCTGTTTGATCCAGACATGGTGAGCTTCGCTGGCAAAAGACACCAGTCTACAGACTCTGAAGCCTCAGACCAAAGCTCAAGCCCAAGCTAAAGTTCTTGGCACAAGCAAAGGGTGAAGCCAATTTACTTTGGAGGCTGGGCGAGTACAAAACTCAGGCTGAGTTCGAGCCAGCGGCGCAAATCCTCATCCTCCGCCACGCCCTCAGCGTCGATGGAGACAAAACCGGTCATAGGCCTGCCGGAGAAATTCATCTTGCGACAATGTGGATCCAGCAATGCTGCCTGGTAATGATTTGCGCCGACGCGCAGCATCATGCTGTCGTCCTGTCGATCTTTGCGGCCAGAAAGGCCACAAGTCATGTGCCCATTCACCATGGTGACCAAGCCGCCGAACATCTTGCGTTCGCTGATGTCAGCGAATTCGGCGAGATCAAACAGTGCCTCTCTTATGCGCTGGGCTAAGCCTTCGTCGATGTCCACGGCTGCATTCCTTTGACTGGATCGGTTACAGAGCGCCAACAGTTCACGAAATCCTGCAGATCGCCTACTGCTTAGCAGATTCGACGCCGACAAAAGCACTCATCGGGTCGGTAACTCGGCTACACTGACGAGCCGTATTGATGTGAAGCATAAACACCTCCATGTCCATTTGGCACTATTCTCCAAAACCACCGTTGGCCCTGCTCTGCGCGTTTACGATGGCGTTGCTTATGCTGTCGCTAAGCACATCGGTGGTCGCCCAACAAACTCGTGGTCAGGCGGTTGATTGGCTGTATGAGGTCGAGCAATTTGTGCCGGATCAAAGTGATCGTGCGCGTCTCGCGGCGGCCCAACGCTCCTTGCTACGCGTGTTGTCGCGCACCACAGGCCTAGCGTCTGTGCCGCGCAGCGCAACCGTGGCCAAGGCGCTCATCACCCCAGAGCGCTTCTACACCAAGTATGTCTATTTCGACCCGCGAGACTTGGACACTGAACGACGTGGTCTTATCGACAATGCATCGAGCGGCGCCGATGCGTCGTTGGCGGTACGCTTTGATTTTCAACCGGCTGCGATCAAGCAATTGGCCAGAGACGCCCAACTCCCGACGTGGTGGTCGCGTCGCCCGCTGACCATGGTGTGGATGGTGCTGGACGAGCCCAGCGGTCGCAAGGTCGTCAATCACAGTGCGGGGAAACTTCGTAGCGAACTCGACGCGCGGGCCAAACAACGAGGTCTGCCTACCATGCTGCCGCTGATGGATTTGCAGGATAGCGTGCAAGTCAACTCGGCCGTGGTGTGGGGCAAGTTCACCGATGTGCTGGATCAGGCCAGTGAACGCTACATGGCCAGCCAGTACTTGCTAGGCCGTTTTAGCGTACAAGAAATCCTCGGCCAGCGACTTTACACAGGCGAGTGGCTGGTGCGCTCCGGCGACGGTGAATCGTCTCAGTATCTGCGCGGGGTAGACCGCGACAATCTTGTGCGCACGGGCATCGACATGGCGACCCGTCATGTGCTCGATCAGCATCTGGTCTTTACCAACACGCCGCGCCAACACGATTTGGTGGTGCGCGGTATTACCGGGTTACAGGCTTACGCAGGCTTGCTCGACTATTTGCGGTCTTTAGAGTTTATCGACTCGGTGATGCTGTTGGGCCTGCAGGCAGATGCGCTGACGCTGCGCGTGAATACCGTGGCAACAGACCGTCAACTGCATGCGCTGCTGATCGATGATGGTCAATTTGATGCTGCGCCCCAAATTCTCCAAATCTTAGAATCGCCGCTGCATGAATCCCTAACCCATCTTGAATTTGTGTGGTTGAGTCGTTCATGAGCGCGCTACCCAATTACTTAAGTATGTTGCGCATTGTTCTGGTGCTGCCCATTACCTGGCTGTTATGGCAGCACCAAGTCATGAGCGCATTCTGGCTCATGCTGGTAGCGGGGTTTTCGGACGCGCTGGATGGTTTTTTGGCCCGCCGCTATGGATGGCAGACAGAACTGGGCACCTTGCTTGATCCCCTAGCGGACAAGTTCCTGATTGCAGCAATGTGCTTGGTTTTTACCCTGCAAGGGTTGATACCGCTGTGGCTGGTGGCGCTCATTTTGACCCGCGATGGCTTGATCTTGCTCGGTGCTGGCGTGTATCGCGGTGTCTTTGGTGATCTGACGGTGAATCCGAGTCTGCTCAGCAAGACCAACACTGCGCTACAAATTCTCGTCGTGCTGATGCTGATGGTCAGCCAAATGCCCATCGGAGATCTGGGGCCTAGGTTATTGACCTTCCTGCAGAGCTACACCTTTCCTCTGTTGGCGGTTTTGTGTATTGCATCGGGTAGCCATTATTTGTTCGTATGGGGGCGTCATTCTTGGCGTCGTCTGCGCGGAAAAGAATCCGAGGAGATCCATGACTCTCTGGAGCAGGACGACTCTTAAAATAACAGGGGACAACCCGTGAGCGGACAGGCCGTATTGCCCATTGATGCGCCTCATCAACCTACGTTTGATAACTTTGTTGTTGGTGATAACGCCGAGCTCTGCAACACCCTAAAAAGCCAAGCCAATGGATTCTCGGGTTATTGGCTGTGCGGCGAAGACGTCTGCGGTAAGACCCACCTGCTGCGAGCGACCTGCTTGAGCGCGGTCGGGCACGGGCATTTGCATGCCTACCTCGACTGCACGGCCACGGCGAGCCAAGCCTTGGTCGATAGCTTACTGGAGTT
>PBTJ01000097.1 GCA_002726925.1 Gammaproteobacteria bacterium
AAAGTGGATTCGATATCAAAAAAAAAGAAAGTACGTAGCAAAAATAACGCGCCCAGTTTTGGGCACCCTGAAAATATAAGTTCAAAATTTCTCTCCGAAAAAAAAGACAAGCCTCATGTTCATTTCTTGGTGAGGCACGGATCGCTTAGTAGGAGAGGGTGAAAGGGGGAGCTCGATTTAATGGCAAGCCGTAGCGTAATGAACGCGCCACGAAAATAATGAAGATCAACAGGAGGCTGGTAAAAGACTCGGCAGCGGGGCTGGAAACTCCATTCACTAAAGTTGTCGGAGAAACATCCTGCGCCGAGAAGCAAATGCAACCTACGTCGTGGTCGTCTGCATGATGTTCTGGGTGCGTCGACCACAGGATGCTGCCGACGAAAAAAACACCGGCCAGCAGTAATATCAAAACCCGACAGTGGATGGGATGTTCAGCCAAAAGAGTGCTCTACTAATCTGTAGCGGTATAATGTTATATCATAACATATTTGAGCAAATAAACAGAGCAAATAAACAGAGCGAACAAACAGAGAAAAGGCTCGACAGGCCATGTCCATAGCAGCCTGCCGGGTCAATGCTCGCAATTCCACGTCTTTACATTGAGTCAATCCACGCGATCACCTTTCTTTCGAGCAGTGGCAAGGGCAATGCTCCGCCGCCAAGAATGACGTCGTGGAAGGTGCGAATATCGAATTTATCCCCCAAGGCTGCTTGGGCTCGTGCGCGAAGTTCGAGAATTTTCAGCATGCCGATTTTGTAAGAAGTTGCCTGCCCCGGCATGACGATGTAGCGCTGAATTTCTGATCGGATGCTCTCCAGTGGCTCCGGCGAATTGGCCGCAAAGTAGTCTATCGCTTGCTGCTCAGTCCATCCCTTGGCATGCAGCCCGGTATCAACCACAAGGCGAATCGCTCGCCAAATCTCGCCCGTCAGGCGGCCGAAATTCTGATAAGGGTCGGTATAGGTGCCGGGTATTTCCTTGGCCAGATATTCAGAATAAAGCGCCCAGCCCTCTGAATAGGCAGTGAAGCCAGCCTGTGTGCGGAACTTCGGCACGTCTTCCAGTTCTTGGGCGATGGAGATCTGCATATGGTGACCGGGCAAACCCTCGTGGTAGGCAATGACCTCCAGCTGGTTTTTCGGCATTGCTGTCATATCGGAAAGATGCGCATAGTAAATGCCAGATCGAGAACCGTCAGGGGTGCCGGGATAATAGTGTTGGGCGGCACCATCACGCTCTCGAAAAGGCTCCACACGCTTTACGATCAAGTCGGCCTTGGGCAGCAGGCCAAAAAAGTTAGGCAGTTCCGCCTTGATGCCATCAATGGCCGCGGTGGCATCGTCGATGTAAGCCTTTCTGCCCTCATCGGTATCCGGGTAGTAGTTCCATTCGCCATCACGCACATGCTGAAAAAAAGCCTGCAGCGAGCCATCAAAGCCCACGGCCACTTTCACAGCTTCCATCTCTTTGCGCAGGCGTGCTACCTCGGTTAAACCAATCTGATGAATGTCATTGGCGGTGAGGTCGGTGGTGGTTTGGTTGCGCAAACGGTATTCATAGAAGGCCGCGCCGCCGGGTTGTGTGCCGATGCCTGTGGCGACCGCCGGGGCTTTATCCTTGGCGTTTTCCGCCCATTGGATGATGTTTTCGTAGGCAGGCTGGAGGTAATTCACCAGCGCATTTCGACCTTGCTCTCGCAACTGACCGGCTGTGGCCTCATCGATGGTGTCTGAATCCTGCAGGGCTTGTATCTCCTGCAGCATGTCAGCCCAGAGATCACTGTTATTTACCGCATCGCTCTCAAATGGCAGGCCAGAGATGACGCTTCGTGCCTGCATAACCGTGCCATCCAACGCGAAGGATTGCGAGACCACGCCCTTAGTCGCGCCCCTGGAGGCATTATCGATCGCCTCCTGCATCCGTGGACTGACGGCCCTAACACGCTCGATGTAGGCGCGCATATCGTCGGCGGTTTCAACGCGGTGAAAGTTGATCAGGAACGTCGGTACGAAACTCTGAATGCCATTCATCTGGTCAAAGACTAAACCGTCGTAAAAGAACTGCTCTTCGTCTTGCATGCGCTGCAACTGATAGGTCCACAAATCGAAGGACAGCTGCTCGTCGAGGGTGAGATCTTCGCGCTTAAACAGACGCTGCATCTGCGCAACCGAGGACTTTTTCCAGGCGAGTTGTTCGGCAAATGCCGCGAAGGTAAAAGCGTCGATCTCGCTGTTGCGTTCCTTGCGGCCGAGAAAGGTCAATTCGATTGGCGAGAACTGCAGTTCCTCTTCATATTGTGCGTCCAGCCACGGGGTAAGGCTTTGCTCTGATTTGGTAGGCGCTTTGGTGTCTACTTCTGGGCTTTGCGAGCAGGCGCTGAGGCCCAAGACAATGAGTGCGCCCAAAGCGAGTTGGCGGGCGAAAGCAAAAAAAATCATTGGATGTGGCATGTTAAGTTCCAAGGTCGTTGTAGCACAAGAAGTGCAGTTTTGGTGACGTTAGGTAGCAAGCTTTTAAGTTGGTAGCCTTTTACGCAGGCTGGGCTGGATTTTTTACGAAAGTGTGAAGCCGTTGCTGCATACTCAAGTAGGCAAGCTAATGCCGCTGCTTAAGGATGTAAAACCCGAATGTCAGACGCCACTCTAGACACCGCCAAAAGCGAACAAAGTCGATCAAGTGATGGTCCGCTGAGTGGTTTTCGCGTCTTGGACCTGTCTTCTGTGGTGTCGGGTCCCATGGCTGCTGTGGTGCTTGCGGATCAAGGCGCGGACGTGATCAAGATCGAGCCACCGGGTTGGGGTGACGGTATTCGAGGGCTGGGTGCCTCCCGCAATGGATTGGCGTCTATCTACGCCATGATCAACCGCAACAAACGCTCCATCGCCATCAATCTTAAGCACCCGGAAGGTCAGCAACTCATCAAGCAGCTCGCTGCCGACGCAGATGTGCTACTGCAAAACTATCGGCCGGGCAAAATGGCGCGCTTGGGCCTCGACTACGAGTCGCTGCAAGCGCATTGCCCCAAGCTGATCTATGCCTCGATCAATGGCATGGGAGAGGTCGGGCCCTATGCAGAGCAAAAAACCTACGATTATGTGATTCAGGCGCTCAGCGGCATTTTAGATGTGCAGGGTATGATGCCGACGAGCATGAACCCTGTTGGAGCACTCGATGATGAACAAAGGGCTGGCCCAGCGCTGCAAATGGTGCGCTCAATAATTTACGACAAGGTCACAGCGCTGACGGCGGCCCAAGGCATAACTGCGGCTCTTCTGGCCCGGGAACGCGGTGCGGGCGGGCAACACGTACAGCTGTCGATGTTGGACGCGGCAGTTTATTTCAATTGGCCAGAATTGATGTGGAACTATTCCTTCAAAGGCCAAGGGGTACAGTACGCGGGCGATCTAGCGGATGTGTGCGGCATCAGTGAGACCGCCGATGGCGCAGTGGTCTCAGGTTACTTGGGCGCAGACTGCCGACAATACGCAACCGAAGAACTGATGGAGTTACTGGCCTACAACGAGATACCCGCCGGGCGAGTGAATACCCGGGCAGAGGTAGTCGACGATCCACAGGTTCAGGCCGCGGGCATTCTGCGCGATGTCGAGCACCCAAGAGGCGGTGCGATGCGGCAGCCGCGAAATCCTCTGCGGTTTAGTGAAATGGTCGAGCCGCGCCTAGAGCCCTCTGCCGACTTGGGTGAACACACCGTTGAGGTGCTGGCAGACCTTGGCTTGACCCTAAGGGAGATGCAGGGTTTAGCGCGGCAGGGTGTTATCGCCTAAGGCGTATGCTCCAGCACGAGCCGCCCGGTCGCCTTGCCAGTCTCTAATAAACGATGTGCCTGAGCGCCGTCTTCGATTGCGAAAGTCTGTTGAATCTCGGGGCTGAAGTGACCGCGCTCAATGCCCGTACAGTACTGCTGCCAGACATTGGCATAGTCGGTGGAAAAGTACGCATCGCTGCCGATGATTTGAATGCCGCGCTGAAACAAAAAGCCCAGCGACGGAATGCTCGCGCTATCACCAGTGGTATTGCCGCAGGTTACCAAGCGTCCTCGTGGAGCCAGAGCAAACATTGACGCCTCCCACAACGCAGGGCCCACGTGGTCGAGCACCATGTCTACACCGCGACCATCGGTTTGCGCCATTACCCAGTCGGTGATGTTGTTCTCTCGATTGGTCGTCGTCGCAGCAGCACCTAAATTCCGTGCAACCTGGCATTTTTCTTCACTGGCGGCGGTGACGAAAACCCTTGCGCCGGCGGCTATGGCCAGCTGCGTGGCGGCTAGCGTGAGAGCAGAGGTTGCCCCATGCATCAGTAAGGTTTCGCCGGAGCGCAGATCGCCGATACGAAAAAGTGCGTGATGGGTGGTCATCCAAGCGGTGGGGAACACTGCAGCGGTGGCGAAATCCATGGTATCGGGCAGGACATGTACATGATCCGCGCTTATCGCGCATAGTTCACCGTAGCCGCCAGCATGGGTGGCTCCAATCACGCCTAATTCGCCGTAGCGCTCACCGAAGCCCGTGTATTGGGAGTCGCCTGCGATAGCATGCATGGAGGGGTCTGCAACCACGCGGTCGCCAACGTGTATCTCGCTGACGTTTGAACCTACCCCGACTACGGTGCCAGCCAGATCCATGCCGGCAATATGCGGCAGAGAGAAACCTGGCAGGGTGAACCAGCCGTTGCGTTGCACGATGTCCAGTCGATTCAAGGCGGTGGCAGACACCTTAATGAGCACCTCGGCCGGTCGCAAAATGGGATTGGGCTGGTGGCCAAGCGTCAAAACTTCGGGTGAGCCGTGTTCTGAATAAAAAAGTGCCTGCATGGATTGGGTCTACATCGTAAACAAAGAATACTGCGGCTAAGCAAGGCTATGGCCTCGCAGCCCACGATTAACGCCGTAAGGGTAGCAACAATATGAGTCAGCAATGTCTGGAATTCGTCACCGTCGACGTCTTTACCAGCGAAACCTTCGGCGGCAACCCCTTGGCGGTTTTTTTCGCAGCCGAGCAGTTACGCGACCAGCAGATGCAGCAAATCGCCCGCATGTTTGCTCCGCTGCAAGGCATGCCGGAAGATCCGGCGACGGGTAGCGCTGCAGGGGCGCTGGCGGGCTTACTCGCGCAGCAAGATCGTCTTAATGGCCATATGCTGTTCGAGATCACACAGGGCGTAGAAATGGGTCGCCCTAGTCGAATAGTAGTAGACGTTGAGCGTAACAATGGGCAGATTTCAAAGACAAGTATTGCAGGTGAGTGTGTCGAGGTAATCAGTGGCTGGCTGTCGCTATGAATCTTCGTCTCAGCCAATCGAATGTTTTAGATCCTAAGCGCACCGAGGGAGCATAGATGGATATCAGCGCGGAATATGTGTGGTTGGGCGTGGGCTTTGCGCTCATTATCGCCGAAGTCACCATGGGTAACTTTATTTTATTCTTTTTGGGTCTGGCTGCCGCCCTGACAGGCGTCGCCATGTGGATGGGTTTGCCTGCCGACAACGGCATCCCATACATGCTGTTTGCGGCGCTGGCCTTAGTGCTGCTGGTTGGCGTGCGCTCACGCATGAAGTTCCACCTAGTCGGAGATTCTGTGCAGGGCAGTGCTGACGAAGATTTCGTTGGCAAAGAGGTCAGCATCGCCAGTGGGTTTAACGAGTCCAGTCCGGGTCGAGGGCGCGTCAGTTACCGCGGCGCAGATTGGAATGCGCGCAGCGAGCAGGCGGCATTTGCACCTGGTGACATCATCAAAATCACAGGCCGCGACGGCAACACGTTGTTCGTCAATCAGGAGACTAACTAATGGATATGAGCTTTCTGCTTGGTGTACTGCTGGCNGTTGNNGTGGTGGTCATACTGCTCAAAACNGCGCGGGTCGTCCCGCAGCGNGAGCAGTTTGTCNTTGAACGTTTAGGTAAATACGCAAAAACCTTGGACGCCGGTTTTCACATACTGGTGCCGTTTGTTGACGTTGTGGCCTACAAGCACACACTGAAAGAACAAACCGTCGATGTGCCATCGCAAAGTTGTATCACCAAGGACAATATTTCTGTGGAGATCGATGGCGTCATTTATATGCAGGTGAACGATGCGCGTGCTGCCAGCTATGGCATTCAAGACTACATGTTCGCCACCGCCCAGCTTGCGCAAACCACGCTACGTTCAGAAATCGGCAAAATCGAGCTCGACCGCACTTTTGAAGAGCGTGAAACCATCAACTCCCAGGTTGTTCATGCGGTGGATCGTGCCGCAGAGCCTTGGGGCGTCAAAATTTTGCGCTACGAAATCAAAGATATTGTGCCGCCTGCCTCAGTTAAAGACGCTCTGGAAAAACAGATGCGTGCGGAACGGGAGCGTCGCGCGGTCGTAGCTTCTTCTGAGGGTGAGCGGCAAGCGCGAATCAACGTTTCCGAAGGTGAGCGTCAGCAGGCGATCAACCTTTCCGAGGCAGAAAAGCTGCGGCAAATTAACGAGGCCGAAGGCCGCGCGGAAGAAATACGCTTAATCGCCGAAGCGACTGCTGCGGGCGTGCGGGCTGTCGGGGCTGCAGTGAGTGAGCCTGGCGGTAAGGATGCGATTAACCTGCGGGTTGCGGAACAGTGGGTGACCGAATTCGGCAAATTGGCGAAGACCAATAACACCATGATCGTGCCCGCTCAGCTTGGCGATGTGTCCACGCTGGTCTCCACGGTGATGGGCACCATGGGCAACATTCAAAAGTCCGACTAGGCGCCGGTAGCGCTCAGCGATTGGCTTTGTTATGAGTGCTGGACTGATGCCGAGAAACGTCCGGCGCTCGCAGCTCAACATGCTTGGTTTTGCGACCTGTGACCCGCGCGCGCCAGCGCTTAAAAGCGCCAGTGGAGATGTTGGCGCGCATGACTTTTATCACTTCCTGCTCGGCTAAGCCAAATTGCGCAGCAATGGCCTCAAATGGCGTGCGGTCTTCCCAGGCCATTTCAATCACGCGGCTAATGTCCGCGTCAGACAGGTGCACATTGGTGGCTTTTGCAGGCATAGATGTTGGTGGTGTGCAAAAGAGGTAGCAGTGAGAATACGCCTTGCGCCTGCATGCAAAACGTCAAAGGCCACCGAACCAAAATACCGCAGCCAGTGACCCACTGAGCAATATGGTGAGATTTATTCGCAGCGGTAGGTACCAATCGGGCAGTGAGGTCGAAGTGCGCCGTTGCCATTCAAAGACCAACAGCAACCACAGGCCGGATACCAGCAGCATTCCGCCATAGATGCTGGGAATCACCAGCGCCACAAAGGTGATTAACGCTGGCGTCACACCCACCACAAATCTGAGCACATTTGCCTCGGGAGTGGCCGTGAGGGTTTCGTTGTTCACCGCGAAGCCCCATTGGATACCACCTAGAAACGAGAAAATGGTGCCGACGTAGAGCATGGCCATGAAGACCAGTTGATGGGTCAGCTGTGGCCAAAACCAAAGACCTGCCAGAAAAGCAGACATCGGTAGCAAGCCGCTGTAGCCAAGCCATAGAGGAAGTCGGTGGAGATAGGTGGAATTGCGCATGTGTCCTTCTACTGTGAGGTAGGTCTGCCAAGTAAGTATAAGTTTCGCGCAGCGACGAGCCCGAAAACCAAGTGTGCGGGCCATAACCCAAGGATACCGGGCACAAGTCCCTGCTCCACGAGCCAGCGATTGAGCATCAGTACCAGGTAGTAGGTCAGCATCCAGACCATGGCGCTGCCCACCCGCGCGTACTGTCCCTGACGTGGCTGAACGGCGGAGTTCGCAATGGCGAGTAAGGCGAGGATGGCACAAAATATCGGCCACCCGATCCGCCAGTGCCATTCTGCTCGGTGCGCCAAGCTGCCGCTCAGGTCAGAGGAACTCATGGACTGGATGTCGCGGACCCGCTCCAACACCGGCTCGGTATCAATGCTGATCGCGAGTTGACCAAATGACATGGCCTCAAAGCTCGGACTGCCTGCTTGGCCAACGTAGCGACGGCCATTTTCAAGCGTGAGCAGTTGCCTGCCTTGGGCATCAGGGTCACTGCGTTGCCCACGCTCGGCCCAAACCGTCATTTGGCGACCATCATCTAAGCGCCGCTGAATGAACACATCCAGGATCGTTTGCTTGTCGTCACCAATAGCATCGCTGAAGGTGACTTGCCGCCCTGAATTTTCAATGCGAAAAATACCGGGCTGCAAGGCCGCGATACCCACGTTTTTCTGTAGCTCAAACAGTTCTCGTTCAAAGGCTTGCTTAGCCATCGGCGTGACTGCTAATGAAGAGAACGCCACTAGCGTGCTGACAAACAAAATGGCAGGTGCTAGCCACAGCAACAAGGTAGGAGTGCTCAAGCCGCCGCTTCGCAGCACTGACATTTCTTGGCTCGAGTACAGCCGGCCCAGGCCCATGATGAGCCCCATGTATAGTGCAAGTGGTAAGACCACCTGTGCCAACTCCGGAACGCGCAGCATCACAATGTAGAAGACTTTGTCCGCGGGAATGTTGCCCGCGGCAGCTTTCTCCAGCAGCTGAATCAGTTTGTCGCCCAGCGCGATGGTCAGCAGCACAGCCAGGGCGGCAAGGAAAATGCCCAGAACTTGACGATTGATGTAGCGAGCCCCCATCGGGGCGGAGATCCAGCGCATGCAGCGAGACCTTAGGGTGGAGAAGCGGTACTGGTGAGTTTGCACGGATATGCTTATCGATCAAAGTTCTAGAACGGCGCTAGGCATGCGTATGCCGCGGAGGCAAAATAGCCGACGATTTTCACTGCGAGCGCAGAACAAACGCCGTCCAAAGCGCCACCGTCATGTGGCGAGGGGCTGCACAAAAGAGAGTTAAGCCATGAAAGACGAAACCTTAGCCATACATGCAGGTTATACAACT
>PBTJ01000098.1 GCA_002726925.1 Gammaproteobacteria bacterium
CATGGAGGCCCTACAAGATGGGTCTGCGCCGCGACTATTGGAATTAACGGCGGAGCTCGCTGAGCGCAACGCCGACTTTGCTGACGTGCTGTCTGGTTTGATGGAAACTCTGCACTCTGCTGCGGTCTCGCAGGCGACGACTAACGATACTGGTGCTTTCCTCGCCGACGAACTCCAGCTTTACTATCAAATTGCGCTTGTCGGTTTGCGTGATTTGCCCATTGCGCCTGATCCTCGTAGTGGGTTTGAAATGACCTTGCTGCGTATGCTGGCCTTCACGCCTGAGCGCGAGCAAACAAGTCAGGGTGGTGGGTCTGGCGGTGTGCCGCCGCGAGCGCCTGCTGCCGAGACTTCATCTGCCGATGTCGAGGCATCCCCTGCATCGCAAGAATCAGATGCCGACTCTCAGGCGAGCGCAGAAGAGAATAGGGCAAAAAGCGCGGCAGAACCTGCAGAAGAAAGCGGGGAGGACAGCGCAATAGACAAGTCAATAGAGAGCGCGCTAGAAAGGGGAACCGTGCCGGATTCACCCTCGACAGAGACGACCGCGCCAATTGCTGCTGCAGGCCCGGACGCAGAACGCTGGTACGCTATGGTGAATCAACTCAGCCTAGGCGGAGTTGCCAAGATGATTGCAGAGCATTCCATACCGTCCAGTTTTAGTGAGTCCGCGATAACGCTGCTGCTCAGCGGGGAGCACGATACTTTACTGAACGATGCCCAGGTGCAGAATCTGCAGCGGGGCTTGTCAGAACTTGCGGGCAAAAATATAAGCGTGAGGGTAGAAGTGGGCGAACCAACTTCTGAAACCCCTGCACAGCGCAAGATGAGGCTGCGGGCCGAGCGGCAGGCAGAAGCTGAGACGGCCATGCGCGAAGATGCGACGGTGCAGTCTTTGCTAGCAGACTTCGACGGCAAACTGGAAGAAGTACATCTGCACTAGCACCATATTATGACGATTGATAGTGACCGTTGGCTCGGCGCGAAAATTGCCGAGACACAAACCCAACACACATTTCCCGAACGCACACGGATAGGAACAAACGCACGACATGAACGATTTTGGCGACATGATGAAACAAGCCCAGAAGATGCAGGCTCAGATGCAGGAAGCACAGGCCGAGATCGGTCAGATGCAGGTGCAGGGCGAAAGTGGCGCAGGTCTAGTCAAAGTGACGATGAACGGCCGCCACGAAGTCAGTCGGGTCGAAATTGATCCTGCTGTGCTCGGCGAGGAAAAGTCAGTGCTTGAGGATCTGTTGGCAGCAGCTTGCAATGACACGGTGCGCCGCGTTGAAAAAGTCCAGGCTGAAAAAATGCAGGCGTTGGGGGGAGGCGTGCTCGCCGGTTTGAATCTGCCGTTCGGCAAGATGCCTTTTTAATGGCGCTGATCGATAACCTGGTTCAAGCGCTGCAGGTACTCCCGGGGGTTGGTCCAAAAAGTGCCCAGCGTATGGCGCTGACCTTGCTGCAGCGTAATCGCAGTGGCGGTACTGCCTTGGGCAATGTGCTGCTACAGGCTATGGAGTCGGTGAAACGCTGCGCTGTTTGTCAAAATTTGACCGAATCTGATGTTTGTCGTGTGTGCAGTGATACGCGCCGCGACGCCACCATGCTGTGCGTCGTCGAATCGCCCGCGGACGTGCTGGCAATAGAGCAGGCTGGAGGCTATCGCGGTTTCTACTTTGTGCTGCACGGCCGGCTGTCGCCCATTGATGGCGTTGGCCCGGAGCAGCTTGGTTTAGATCGTCTGCAATCGCGCATCGCAGAGATCGCGCCGCAAGAAATCATACTGGCGACTAATCCCACTGTCGAAGGCGAGGCCACCGCCCACTATATTTCTCGGATGGTCTCTGGCGCCGTCAACAAAATCAGCCGCATAGCTCATGGTGTGCCCTTGGGCGGTGAAATCGAATATACCGATGGAGGAACGCTTACCCATGCCTTGCAGGGAAGAAGAGACGTCAGTTTTTTGGATTGAAACAGATCAGGAACTGGCAGATGCCGTCGCGACTTGGGACAACTGTGTGGGACTTGATACTGAGTTCATACGCACGGATACCTTCTATCCGATTCCTGGTCTGTATCAAGTGGCGTCTGGCAGCCAAGTATTTCTGATCGACCCGCTGACCGTCGAAGACTGGCAGCCGTTCATCGCGTTCTTGACGGATCCCGAGGCCGTTATCGTGATGCATGCGTGCCAAGAAGACTTGGAGATGCTGCATCATCATTTACAGGTGCAGCCGACATCAATCTTCGATACCCAATTTGCTAACGCATTCACTGGGGTCGACTATAGCCTGAGCTATGCCAATTTGGTGCAGCGCAGTGTGGGTGTAGAACTGCATAAGCAGGAAACACGTTCGAACTGGTTGCAGCGGCCACTGACAGAAGAACAGCTGACCTATGCGGCGGACGATGTGATCTATCTCGTGCCCATGTATCGAGTGCTGCAACAGACCCTGCAAGAAAGCGGGCGCGAAGGCTGGTTTGCGGAAGATATGTCGATTCGGGGCAGGTACCAAGAGCCAGATCCCGGTGCCTACTATGCTCAGGTGAAACGCGCTTGGCAGTTGCCTCAACGCGATTTAGCGCGTTTACAGGCACTGTGTCGCTGGCGCGAAAAAGCCGCTCGTCACTTTGACCTGCCGCGTAATCGCCTCGTCTGGGATGATCATCTCCTCACGATGGCCCGCGAGCCTTCGGTCAATCTGGGGATGCTGAGAGGCTTGCTGCCGCCACCAATTTTTAAGAAATATGCCAATGCGCTCGTCGACGCTCACGCCAACGGCTGCACGGCAAACCTCCCCGATTTGCTAGATCGACCGCTCACGACTGCGCAGAGTGCGCGGGTGAAAGCTCTGCGCGCGGTGGGCGCGGAGCAGGCCCAAACCCTTGGTATTGCTCCCGAATTGCTCGCGCGGCGTAAGGATGTGGAACTCTGCCTGCGTCAGTACTTGCAGACGGGTGAGTTATCGCCGCTATTTTTGGGTTGGCGTGATCTGCTCGTTGGTGAAGCCTTTCGCGATATTTTGTCTCGTTAGATTAAGGTGCCTTTAACGTGAGCACGATGAATCAAGATCCACTGAAGTACCGCGAAGTAGCCGTGTACCGCAGCGCCAAGAAAGCCGATACGTATCTGTATTTGCCCGTGGAGGACGACTTGGCGTCGCTGCCAGACGAACTCAGTGCGCTCTTTGGCCGAGCAATTTTCGCCATGGAACTGACCATTACGCCGGATTTAAAGATGTCGCGCCTTAACGCCGAAGACGTGCTAGCAGGGCTCCAGGAAAAAGGGTACGTGCTGCAGTTGCCGCCACCGAGTAATGCGCCCGCGCTCCATGAGCGCCTCACGGAATGACAGCTTTCTGGGAAACCAAAACCCTTGGTGAGATGTCCAACGACGAGTGGGAAAGCCTATGCGACGGCTGCGCCCGATGCTGCATGATCAAGCTTCAGGATGACGAAACTGAAGAAGTGCACTACACAGCCCTTGTCTGCGATCTGCTTAATCAGACCTCCTGCGAATGCACGGCATACCCGAGGCGCCATGCCTTGGTTCCCAATTGCGTGGTGTTGACCCCAGAGCGAGCGAGTGAATTTCACTGGCTGCCAAAGTCCTGTGCCTATCGCACTCTCGCCGAGGGGCGCCCCTTAGCGTGGTGGCACCCCTTGGTCAGCGGTTCGGCGGAAACTGTTCATCGGGCTGAGATTTCGGTTCAGGGCAAGGTGATTGCCGAGTCCGAGGTTGACGAAGACGACGAGCAAGACATGATCATTCGCTGGGTGGAAATGTGAGATTCAGCGCTTCCGGTCGTCAACGCTTCCAAACTCAGGAGTTCATCGCGATATGAGTACATCCTTTTACGCAGCATATCCAATCGCATGGCTGGCCATTGGCATTGCGGGGACGATTGGCGCTTGGTGTTTGAACGCCTTACTCAGACGCATTGGGGGCAACCGGTCTGTGGTTGGCCGCAGCCTGAGACTGGCCACCGTCGCTGTGACCTTCGTCACCTTCACGTTGCCCGTAGTGGTGCCCAGTGCGCCCGATGTGTATGCGCCGGCTTTCATCGTGCTGCTGTTTGAAACTTCCTTTCAAAGCCAGGGGGATCCAACGAATGCCATATGGGTGATGGCAACGCTGTTGCCGCTAACTTTCGTCGCAGTTTTCGGGGGCTGCTATGGCGTCTTGGCAGCGGTGGGCAAACGCTCTAAAACGTAGAAATATCGCCTGCGATGTGGCTGGCAGGTAAATCGAAGCAGGTTGCGCCGGTCGCGCAGGCTACTTTAAAGTAGTCAAGGTTCGCAGGCGAAGGAAGAGCGCGTAGCGAATATTACATTTTCAATACGGGTCTCAGTGTTCGATATCGGTGCTCAACGCCCAGAAGCTGCGTGCTACCGACCGTGAACACTGCCGAAACGCTTACTCCCTCAAGGGCGCGGCAATCCCAATNATCCAACATGGAAAAGAGAGCTCTGCATGATTTTTGAAAGTACCGATTCCTATATTTCTACCGACGAACTCAGTATGGCGGTAGATGCTGCTGTGCGATTGGAGCGCCCACTTCTAATAAAAGGGGAGCCAGGCACCGGGAAAACCATGCTGGCGATTGAGGTGGCTAAGTCGNTGGGCATGCCGCTACTTGAGTGGCACATCAAATCCACCACCAAGGCGGTGAATGGTTTGTATGAATACGATGCCGTATCACGCTTGCGTGANTCTCAGCTCGGTGATGATCGCGTAAATGACATCGCTAACTACATTAAGAAGGGCAAGCTCTGGGACGCATTCGAAGCCGAAGAACGTGTCGTGCTGCTGATCGATGAAATCGACAAGGCCGACATTGAATTCCCGAACGACCTGCTGCAAGAAATCGATCGCATGGAGTTCTTTGTTTACGAGTTGGGCAAGACGATCAAGGCTAAGCATCGCCCCATCGTCATCATTACTTCAAACAATGAAAAAGAACTGCCAGACGCTTTTTTGCGCCGCTGCTTCTTTCACTTCATTAACTTCCCAGATCGAGAAACCATGCAGCAGATCGTTGACGTGCACTTTCCNGCAGTGAAGCAAGATATGGTCAAGGATGCGATGGAAATCTTCTTCGACGTGCGCAAAGTGCCCGGCCTGAAGAAAAAGCCTTCAACGTCAGAACTTATCGACTGGCTGAAGCTATTGATGGCAGACGATATTCCAGACGAAATTCTTACCAACCGCGACGCCAGCAAGGCCATACCGCCACTCTATGGAGCCTTGGTCAAGAACGAGCAGGACGTCCACCTGCTTGAACGCCTAGCATTTATGAACCGNCGTGACAGTCGAGGTTAAAACGTGCTGATTAACTTTTTCTTTACCCTGCGNAAGTACAAAGTTCCGGTCACCATCCGGGAGCTCTTNGACTTGCTGATGGGCCTTAAAAGCCAGTTGGTCTATGCCAATCTGGACGATTTTTACTTGCTCAGCCGAACAGCTCTNGTTAAGGACGAGAAAAACTACGACAAGTTCGATCGCGCTTTTAGTGCCTACTTCAAGGGTTTAGACGATTTGCACGGCTTGTTGGAGAGCTTGATACCTGACGAGTGGCTGCGTCACGAGTTTGAAAAGTCACTTTCTCCTGAGGATCTTAAAGAAATTGAAGGCCTAGGCGGGCTCGAAAAACTGATTGAAGCCTTCAAGAAAGCNAAGGAAGAAGCNGAATCGAAAGCCGGTGAAGAAGGCAAAGACGGCGACGAGGGAAATGCTGACCAAGAAGGCCAAAGCGGCCCGGGTGGTGTCGGTCGTGGCAAAAAGAAGAAGGCCAAGAAAGTTTGGGACGAACGGCAGTATAAAAACCTTGACGATTCAGTAGAACTGGGCACGCGTAATATCAAAATGGCGCTGCGCCGTTTAAGGAAGTTTGCTCGCACCGGATCGGAGGANGAACTGGATATAGATCACACCATCCGTTCGACCGCTCACAANGGCGGCATGCTCGATATCAAAATGCGCCCAGAGCGCCGCAATACNGTCAAAGTANTATTGTTTTTGGATATTGGTGGATCGATGGATTCGCATGTGAAGGTGTGNGAAGAGCTGTTTTCGGCATCGCGCACAGAGTTTAAGCACCTCGAGAGCTTTTACTTTCACAACTTCGTTTACGAATCAGTCTGGAAGGACAACCGACGACGCATGAGCGAGCGGCTGTCGACGCTGGATATCCTGAACAAGTACAGCCACGACTACAAAGTTGTCTTTGTGGGTGACGCTACCATGGCGCCCTATGAGATTACTCATGCTGGCGGTAGTGTCGAGCACTGGAATGAAGAGCCCGGTGCCGCGTGGATGGAGCGCTTCGATGAGATTTACGACAAAGTTATTTGGCTGAATCCAACGCCCCAAGAAACGTGGGAGTACTCCTCATCGGTCATGATGACCCAAGACCTGGTGGGTGGAAAAATGTATCCCCTCACGATTAAGGGGCTTGAAGAAGGTATGAGCGAGTTGTCTAAGTAGGCAGCCTGTGTTGATTCCGTCGCTGCGGCGACGGGCGTGGTTGGTGCAACGAACATAGCCTTTAGCGAAAGGGCATTATGACATCCTCCAGTCAGCCCGCGATTATGCGGCGCGATGCATTTAAGTTGTCAAGAATGGCTGTTGGCGATAAGGCCACAGCACTCGCTGACGCGTCTGCGCAGCTGTATCAGAAGCGCGAAGCTGCCGTTGAAAAACTCGACTGCAATTTGGCAGCGGGTTTGCCAGTCAGCGATGCAGGGGAGCGAATTCGCGAGTTGATTGTGAACCACCAAGTCGTGATCGTCGCGGGCGAGACCGGTTCGGGCAAGACCACCCAGCTGCCAAAAATTTGTCTGCAGGCGGGTATGGGAAAGTCCGGCATGATCGGCCACACCCAGCCTCGACGCATTGCCGCGCGCACTGTGGCTCAACGTATTGCTCAAGAAACCGGTGCACAGCTCGGTCGCGAGGTTGGGTTCGCGGTGCGTTTTTCAGACCAAACCCGAGACGATACCTTGGTCAAGGTTATGACCGATGGTCTGCTCCTTGCCGAAATCCGTCATGACCGTTTTCTGGAAAAATACGACGCTATCATTGTTGACGAAGCTCACGAACGCAGCCTCAACATCGACTTTTTGCTGGGCTTTCTGCATCGCCTCATTCAAAAGCGTAGAGACCTGAAGGTCATCGTCACGAGCGCCACCATCGATGTCGCCCGATTCTCAAATTACTTCGGTAATGCGCCTGTGGTGGAAGTGGGCGGGCGCACGTTTCCCGTGGACATGGAATATCGCGGCCAAGTCGACGAGGATGACAATCAACTGATCAACGTGCTCGAAGAAATTGACGCTAAGCCGTTAAGTAAGGCCCGCGACGTGCTCGCTTTTTTTTCCGGTGAACGGGAAATTTTCGATGCAGCTAAACGTCTGCGTCGGCACTTTGCTGATCGCTTTGAAATTCTCCCTCTGTACGCGCGATTGTCCTCCGCAGATCAGCGTCGAGTATTCACCCAGTCCGCCGCCCGCCGCCGCATCGTGCTGGCCACGAACGTCGCTGAAACATCATTAACCGTGCCCAATATCGGTTACGTCATAGATAGCGGGCTGGCCAGAGTCGCTCGCTACAGTTACCGATCCAAACTACAGCGCTTACCTATTGAACCCATCAGTCAGGCCAGCGCCAACCAAAGAGCGGGTCGTTGCGGTCGCATCGCGCCCGGCGTCTGTTACCGACTGTTCGATGAGACTGACTTGCAATCTCGACCAGAGTTTACGGACGCTGAAATTCGACGAGTGAATCTGGCTTCGGTCGTTCTGCAAATGCAGGCCCTTGGACTTGGTGACATTTATCGCTTCCCCTTTATTGATCCGCCTGAGCATAAGGCCATCAAGGATGCGGTGAGATTGCTGGAAGAGTTGCGGGCGATCGCATCCGACCAGCTGACTCCGTTGGGCCAGAAAATGGCGCGCATGCCTGTAGATCCGCGTTTGGCCGCGATGCTGCTGGCTTCTAGCGAGCAGGGCTGTTTGGCGCAAATGCTGGTCATCGTGTCAGCGCTGGCAGTGCAGGATGTGCGAGAGCGCCCTATTGAAAAGGCCCAAGCTGCGGATACGGCTCACGAGATGTTTGTTGATGAGCAGTCCGACTTCCTTACCTACTTAAATTTATGGCGCTGGATCGAACAGCAACGCGCTGAGTTAACTAATAGCCGATGGCAGACTGCGCTACGCAAGCGTTTCATCAATCCTATGCGGGTCAGAGAGTGGCGCGAGATCTATCGTCAGCTGAAAACTGTCTGCACTGAGCTGGGTCTCAAAACAAACAGCAATCCTGGGAATTTTCAGCAGATCCACGAATCGATCTTGGTGGGCTCGCTAAGCCAAATTGGACGTCACGATGAGCGCGGCACTTACTTGGCCGCACGCAATCAACGAATGCGCATTTTTCCAGGCTCTGGACTGGCTAAACGGTCTCCCAAGTGGATTGTCGCTGCGGAAATTGTAGAAACCCGACGAGTATTCGCCCGCTGCGTTGCTAGCATCGAAAGTCGCTGGATAGAAGCACATGCCCAACACTTAATGCGTCGGCGCACCAGCGATCCAGTTTGGAGTCTGAAGCGTGGCGAGGTTGTGGCTTACGAGACCGTGTCTCTNTACGGATTGGTTTTGGCCGAGCGCCGACCCGTGGCCTATCACACCATCGACCCAGATTTTTGCAGAGATCTGTTGATACGCGAGGGCTTGGTGCGGGGAGGGGTGCAAGATCCACCTGTATTTTTGCGCCACAACCTTGAGCTCGCCGCGCAAATACTCGACGCCGAGGCGAAAGGTCGGCGACGTGATTTGCTCATCAGCGAAGATGACCTCACGGCTCAATACGACAAGCGGATTCCTCGGCATATTTGCCGAGTAAGTGATTTGCGTCACTGGTTTAAGAAACTTGGCAGTGCGCAAAAAAGCGAACTTTTCTTTGATGAAAAAGCGCTGCTGCGACGCGACGATGTTGGCTTGCAAGAGAGCGATTTTCCCTCTGCCCTACAGATATCTGAGCTCGAGCTGCCGCTCAAGTACAGGTTTGCGCCCGGGCAGCGCGACGACGGTATTACCGTAACGATTCCGGCAGGCGTGCTCCCGAGTGTTAACGCAGAATTGTTGGAATGGTCGGTGCCCGGCATGCTGCCAGCCGTGATCGAGTTTTGGCTGCGCTCTTTGCCCAAAAACAAGCGCAAGCTATTGGCGCCGCTGCCAGAAAAGTTGCCCTATCTAACCAATCGGCTGCTACAGCCTCAGTGCTATCGTCAGGGGCGGCTGCTGACCGCTCTTTCTCAGTTGCTGCGGGATCTTCACCAGATCGAAGTAGCTGCAGAAGATTGGGACAAAGAGCGTCTGCCTGAGCATCTGCGTATGCGATGTGCGGTGGTTGACGAGAGGGCTAGGGAACTGGCATCTGGCAGAGACCTGCAACAGATCAAGGACAAACTGGCAAACAAATTCGTACCGGCTGCGACTGATTTTACATCTTATGAGCAGGCTGATATCGCGGCGTTTCCAGAGCGACTGCCCGATCACATCGTGGTGCAAATGGCTGGAGGCCCCACCGTTGGGTTTCCGGGACTGAGCTTCTGCGGAGCTGCGGCGAAAACGGGAGCAAAAGGTACAAAAGGGGAAAAGGGCGCAAAAGGATCGGTCAATCTGTCGATTTTTGTATCCGCCGCCGAGCGAGACATTGCCAATCGCCACGGCTATGCCCAACTGGCGCTAATGCAATTGGGCAAACCTGCGCAGTTTTTTCGACGCGAGCTGAGCAAAAATAAGCGGCTCGGTTTGTACTTTGCTTCGCTTGGCAATGCCGAGGTGCTCGCCGAGGAGTTGCTATTGAGCGTGGCCTGGTACTGCTACTTCGATGGGCGGGCGCTGCCGACCACGGCACAAGAATTTGCGCAGCGTATGACAGACTGTCGAGGAGAACTGGCTGATGTGTTCGCGCTGACGCTGTTGAGTTTCGAAACGGTGCTCAAGCTGCGTTTCGAATTGGTTGGCCTGATGGATTCGCTGAGTTCTCCGGGTTTGATGCCTAGCCTTGACGATGCCAAGGCCGAACTCGATGTTCTGGTGCCGAGCAACGTATTGTCGGTGACACCGTTGCGGTTCCTTCCCAGCTTGCCATTTTATTTAGAGGGGCTGAAATACCGCCTTGAGCAACTGCGCGGACATGTGCCGAAAGATCGGCAGTTGATGCAGCGGGTTAAGCCTTTGCATCAGCGCCTTGAGGCGATCAAGATGGCGGAAATGCACGACCCGTTAGTCGATGCTGAATTACATTTTCTGCTACAGGAATTAAGGCTCAAGCTGTTCGCAGAACCGGTGGCTTTACAAAAGCGACCTCGACCAGCCTTTGTTGGTAGGCAGAGCAGAGTGTCGCTCAAACGAGTGGAGGAGAAGATGCGCCATGAAGAGCAGCGAGTTGGCCTTGTCTGATTCCGTTCTTAGACTTAGCCTTGCAGCCGCACGCCGGGCATATCACTGATTATGGAAACGCTCTACATCTTGGCCGATGACTCAGGCTCTGGCGGCTTGGCCAGCCAAATGCGGCGGGCGGGATTTCGCTGCGAGGTCGTAGAAACTGCCCAACAGATTCCCGTCAACGCTGCACGCCGCGGTGCAGTTTCGGTGCTTTGTGGAGCGCTCGGCGACTTGTTGGAATGCCATCACCCATACCTAGTGCCCGTCTACTACTGTGACGGCGAGTTGAGCGTCGATGCGATGTTGCAGGCTCTTGGCAATGGCGCAGCGGATTGTTGGTCTGCAAAGATGTCAGGTGCCGAATTACAGGAACGCAGTGCGGGGCTCTTGAGCCGACTGGAGCGCAATTTAAGGTCCCCTCAGGGCGCGGCAGGCGATAGCCAGGTGGCCGTGCGCCTTTCAACGCTTGAGCAGGAGTTGCAAGAGGATCAAAGGGCAGGGCAGCGCATTCAGCTAGGCATGCTGCCAAAACAGCACAAGCTCATGGACGGCTACCGATTCTCTCGCTGGGTGCAGCCCTCGCTGATATTGAGCGGTGACTTTATCGACTATTTTCCTCTGCAGGATCGCTATCTGGCTTGTTTTCTCGCGGATGTTGCTGGTCATGGGGCATCTTCTGCGCTGCTAACCGTGATGTTGAAAAATATTTCCTGGCGACTGCAGCAAAAGTTCGGTCTGCCACGCTTAAGCTCGCCGGGCGATATGCTCGGCTGGATCAACGAAACGTTAATCGGGCAGGGCATCGAGAAGCATGTAGCGATGTTTCTAGGCATCATCGATAAGCAAAACAGCACCCTGCACTACAGCATGGCGGCCCAGTACCCGCCTGCACTGCTATCCGCGCCGAGTGGCGAAACCCAGCTGTTGCGGCAGCAGGCTAAACCCCTGGGATTATTCCCAGACGCCGCGTATGTATCGAACCAAGTACCATTTTCTGAGGGCAGCACGCTGCTGGTTTTTTCTGACGGAGTGATGGACTGTTTACCGCCAGATCAATTTGCCGACAAAGAGGCGGCACTGGTGTCACTATCGCAGGCCTTGCCAGACCCGCTGAAGTTATGGAGTCGACTTTGCGAGTCGTTAAAAAATCTCGATGACGTGAGTTTGCTTGCTGTACAGAGAGAAAGATCGGCGTAACATCCGCGCCATAGTCGAGTCCAGTCAGGGAGAGGGCTGTTGCAGGGCAGTATTTGTGCAGGAGACTTTCTGGGTACCCATGTACTTCGCTTTCACGGCGATGTGCGCGTTAATCAGTGTGCGTCGCTGGATGCCTACTGCGATCGCATGCTGCGAGACCCATCTTTTCATGCGGTGGTGGTCGATCTGCAATCGACCGAAAACCTCGACAGCACAACATTGGGCTGCCTAGCCCGACTATCGATACGGGTCAAGAAACTTAATAAACGCGTCCCGACTCTGATTTGCGACTCAGACAATTTGCAGCGAGTGCTCTCAAGCATGGGTTTTCAAGATGTCTTCATGATGGTGGATCGGGCCGCTTACGATGCTTTGTCACTGCCGGCTCTGCCTGACGGGATCGAATTGCCGGCAGGAACAGACCTCGCCATGGAGAGTACGCGGGCGCGCGTTATTGCCGCGCACAAACAGCTCATGGCCATGAACGAGCACAACGCAGAGGCCTTCAAAGACTTGGTGGCAGCGTTGGAACAAGAAGACTGTGCACAGCCGATATGCGAAAAGGCCGACGCGTCCTAGGCGTCGTCCGACATCGACTTTGCCTTCAGTTTGGCCTCTATAAAACGGCTATGGCTGAGATAGAGCAAATCCGCTGCTTGGCGAATTGTATGCTCTTCAAATTTATCAATACGATCATCGGCAAGCGCCAACTGCCAGAGCGCGCAGATCACGTCAAAACGTTCAGCCTCGTCGAGTTGTTCGCGCAAATAACTGGTGTAGGGGTGCAGGCCTACAGCGGTCTCCAATCGGGCTTTCGCATCAGCGATTAACGCCGATACCTTGTCAGAGTCAATGCTATACAGGTCGACCAAAAGGCGTTGAATTGCTGCGAGTTCCGCATCGTCGACATGGTGATCAGACCAACACACCTCCAACATTAGGGAGGCCGCAGCCAGATCGGTTTCAATCACATTTTCATCTTCTGTCTGTTCGGGAGAGAACAAAGATCGCAGTTTAGCCAGCATTGTGTCGAACTCCCGGTTGATCTTTTAGCGGCTCCAGCGCACTCAACGCTTCGTGCACGAGGTTTAGGTCATTGGCTTTAAGGCGCTTCGCATCGCTAAGAATCTGTCGAAAGCGCCGCGCGCCGGGTCTGCCATTGAAGCAGTGAAGCAAGTGTTTCGTTAGCACGTTAAGTTTGACCCCGGCGTCGAGTTGGGTGGCCATGTAGTCCACATAACGATGGAAGACTTGGTGTTCGTCCAACTGGAAATTACTGTCGTACAGATGTTGTTCTAACTGGCTCAAAAAACGCGGCTGATGGTAGGCTGCACGTCCAATCATGACACCATCTGCCCAAGCCAGCGGGGCCGTAGCTCCGGTTATGTCAGTGATACCCCCGTTCAAAATCAGTTCGAGTTGCGGATGACGCAGCTTGATGGCTTCGCCCTTCGCTGGAGTGAGTGGCGGGATATCGCGGTTTTGTGCGGGCGATAGTCCGCCCAGCACGGCGATCCTAGCATGCAGGTAAAGTCGCGAGCATCCGGCATCGACCAGGGTATCTACGAAGCGCATGAGGAAGGCCAAATTGTCGTCGGTGTTGGCAGAGCCTTTCACAACGATGCCCGTGCGCGACTTAACGGTCACTGGGATCGAGCAAGCAGTCTGCATGGACTTGACGCACGCGGCGACGAGTTCGGGTTCGCGCATGAGGCAAGCGCCGAACGTGCCTTTTTGCACTCGATCAGACGGGCACCCGACATTAATATTGACCTCGTCGTAGCCGAACTCCTCCGCCATCGCAGCGCACTCCGCCATCGCGACAGGGTCATTGCCGCCAAGCTGTAGCGCAACCGGGTGCTCGCACTCGTTGAATTCCAGTAAATGCAGTTGCTTGCCGTGCAGCAGAGCGCCAGTGGTCACCATTTCAGTAAACAGCAGCGACGAGGGCGCGTATTGGCGCAGTAAGAAGCGGCAGTGTTTGTCTGTCCAGGCCATCATGGGAGCCGTGGCTAGAATTTTAGCTTGGTGTAACACGGTGCTCAGACAATAGGTGCGTTTTGCATATGGCGAGTTTAGCGGTTCATGAGGGTAACGGCAGCCTCGTGTGGGCTGTTGCACGGATGGTTATACGTTTGTTTCAGGCCGCGATTATCCGCCGTTCGCCTTCGCAGATCCTTGAAACATTTTGTTTCATTTTTATACAGTTTTATCTCCACTATTCCTTCATTTTTATGGCGCGCCTGTGTAATATTCAATGAACGTGCGCTGAAGATCAGGTCGAATCAAGATTAAAGCCTGAGAAAAAAGAGCCGAGATCCCGGACGTTGGGGGAACTTTCGCGCACGAAACATTCCTAAAACCTAAAAGTAGAATCACCGCGAGCACTGAATGAAAGAAGTATTGGATGACTCCTTGGGAAATAGCAACGTGCTAAGCCACCGATCCTTGAATCAACGAACCATTCGCGAAGTCGTCTATGGTATCGGTATAGGTGTTCACTCCGGCGAAAAGGTCCGCATCACGTTACGCCCAGCCCTTGTTAATTCAGGGATTCAGTTTATTCGTACAGACATCAAAGGTTCTGTCGCCATTCCAGCCAAGGCCGAAAACGTTGCTGACACTACGCTCGCGACGAGCATCGCTCATGGCAGCATCAGCGTAGCGACGGTAGAGCATCTGATGTCAGCCCTCTGGGGTCTAGGGATCGATAACTTGCTCGTTGAACTGTCCGCAGAAGAAGTACCAATCATGGACGGCAGCGCCGCACCGTTTATCGACATGATCGAAAGCGCTGGTGTGGTCGAGCAGTTGCAAGCGCGAAAATTTATTCGTATCACCCGAAAAATCGAGGTGAATCAGGAAGGCGCTGTGGCCTCGTTAGCGCCCTATAACGGATTTAAAGCCGGCTACACTTTTGTGGCTAACCATGAGATCTATGACCAGTACCCCAAGTACGTTGAGGTGGACTTCGCTAACACTTCCTACATAGAACAAGTCAGCGGCGCTCGGTCTTTCGGCTTAGAAAAAGAACTAGCCTACGCCCATTCCATTCACAAGTGCCTTGGTTCCAGTCTCGATAATGCCGTTGGATTGTCTGAAGAGGGCGTGCTGAATGAAGAAGGTTTGCGGTACAACGACGAATTTGTGAAGCACAAAATCCTCGATGCGATCGGTGATCTGTATCTGCTGGGTAAGCCGATCTTGGGCGCATTCAGCGGCTATAAGTCTGGCCACGCCCTAAACAACAAGCTGGCACGTGCCGTTCTGCGTTGTGACGATGCTTGGGAAATTGTCACGCTCAAGGCCGACATCAGTAGCGGTACCGGCATGCCTATCCTCCACGGACAGGTAAAATCCTCGCAGGCCTAGTGGGCAACCCTTAGGGCTCGATAGATAAAACCCTGACCGTCGAGACCCCGATCCTTTCAGTTCGCTGTTACTGATTGAAGTGGCGTGAGCGACATCTGAAACCCTCTGTCATGCCCCGTTCCGGTGGACCATAACTGAGGTCATTGTCGAAGGGCCGTATATTAAAAATTCACAAAGATTTCGCATAAAGAGCACGCTTGGTCGTTGGCTTTGGATGGGTGCGCCACTATACTCTGCGCGGCTTGGACAACGGCGCTTTCAAAAGCGCTGAACCTGGCGCTTTTCAGGGAGATCGTTGAGCGCCACTCGATGCCGCCAAAAGGGGACAGGGATAAGACGGCGATAGGCTTGACGGGGCTCTTTGGGGTTCAATGGGCGGTCGCTGTAAATGGGCAATGACGGGACCATATGTTAAAGATTAAGAAGGGGTTGAACCTACCCATCGCGGGCAAACCCAGCAGCGAGATTGACGATACAAAGACGGTTCGCAGCGTCGCCATCCTCGGAGAAGATTACCCCGGCATGAAGCCAACCATGGCGGTCGCGGTCGGCGACTCGGTCAGAAAAGGCCAAGTCCTGTTCTCCGACAAAAAAACGGAAGGTGTGGTCTTCACTTCGCCAATTTCAGGCACAGTGGTGGAAATCAATCGTGGCGCTAAGCGCGCATTTATAGGTCTTGTGATAGAAGCTGCTGGCGATGAGGCAGAGTCTTTTTCTAGTTACGACGCAATACAGCTTGAGGCGCTAGATCGCACAACGGTGATTGAGCAACTGTTGTCTAGTGGCGCTTGGGCCGCTCTGCGCACGCGCCCTTTTTCCCGTATCCCTTCGCCGCAGTCCGCGCCGAACTCGATTTTTGTCACAGCCATGGACACAAACCCGCTGGCTGCAGACCCCAAGCCCATCATAGCCAGCAAAGAAGTAGAATTTTCTGCCGGCCTGAGCGTGCTGTCGCGATTGACCGATGGCGCAGTACACCTGTGTCAGGACAGTTCCAGTGCCCTCAACGCCTCCAATCACGACAGTGTAATCAACCATGTATTTGAGGGGCCTCACCCTGCAGGCTTGCCGGGCACACATATCCACTTCGTCGATCCTGTTAGCCCTAACAAGATGGTTTGGTTTATCGGCTATCAAGATGTTATCGCCATTGGTCATCTGTTTTTGCATGGCACCGTGCTTAGCGAGCGTATTGTCGCTTTGGGCGGCCCTGGCGTGAGTTCGCCTCGCCTTGTTAGGACTTGCCTTGGCGCCAATCTAGAAGAACTCACCGCCGGTGAGCTTGAGGCAGGTGAACAAAGGGTTGTTTCCGGTTCGGTGCTCGCCGGTCATACCGCACAAGGTCACCGCGCATACCTTGGTCGCTACCACAATCAAGTGTCAGTGCTGGCAGAGCATCGCGAGCGCAAGCTGTTGGGGTATTTGGTACCCGGTAGCTCCGTACATTCCGTGTTTCCTGCATTTCTGTCCAAATGGATTGGCGAGAAATCGGTTTCGTTCACGACCACCACTAACGGTAGCGAGCGCGGCATGGTACCCATTGGCACCTACGACGATGTGATCCCCATGGACATTCTGGCCACGCCGCTGATGAAGAGCATTTTAGTTGGCGACGTCGAGAAAGCGATCGAATTGGGTTGCTTGGAATTGGATGAAGAAGACATTGCGCTTTGCACCTACGCATGTCCAGGCAAATACGAATTTGGTCCGGTGCTGCGAGAGATGCTCACACAAATAGAAAAAGAGGGTTAGTTGGATGGGCTTAAGATCTTTCCTTGACGATATTGCGCCTTCTTTTGAGAAAGGCGGCAAGTTTGAGGCGTTATACCCCGCCTATGAAGCCGTTGATACCGCACTATATACGCCTTCGAGTACGACTGCGGGTGCCTCACATGTGCGAGATGGTCTCAACCTAAAACGCGTCATGATTACCGTTTGGTTGTGCGCCTTTATTCCTGTGTTCGTGGGTAGCTATTTTATCGGTCTTAACGCCAACGAAGCGATGCAGGCTATGGGTCTGACCAGTGTCGACAACTGGCGGGGCATCTTTTTGAACGGTTTAGTCGGTTATGACCCTAACAGTGTTTGGGATTGCCTCATCCATGGTTTGGCCTACTTCATCCCGCTTTACGTCACCGTATTTGCCGCGGGCATTTTGTTTGAGTTGTGGTTTGCTTCCAAGCGCGGCCACGAAATCAACGAAGGCTACTTCGTCACCTCCATACTGTTCACGCTAACGCTGCCGCCTTCGATCCCACTCTGGATGGCAGCGGTAGGGGTTGTATTCGGTGTCGTGATCGCCAAGGAAGTGTTCGGCGGCACGGGTAAGAATTTCCTCAATCCTGCGCTGACGGGCC
>PBTJ01000099.1 GCA_002726925.1 Gammaproteobacteria bacterium
ACGCAGCCCGTGGGCGGCGATTTAGATCGTGATGTAGAAAGCTCTCGCGCAGCAGCTGATACAGGCGCCTGGCGCGAGCGTCATTGGCGGCATAGATACGAAATCGGCAGCTAGGCTGGATGCCCAGCACCAAGGCGTTAATGGTTGCGCGCAACTTGGCCTCAGAAAGCCCGCGCAGGGTAACGATTTCGCGGTGAGAAGTGTCAACGGTTTGTACGAATTGCTCGGTCGGCCCTATCGAAGGATGGGTTGGATCGATGTCGCGCCCGCGATTCAGTAGTCTGCGAGCACTCGCAATGTCGTCACGCTTCGCAGCTTTTAGCGCCAGCGCGACGTAATGCTCAATGATAACTTCTACCCCTCTTTGTGCTTGAGCATTCTTGGGGTCGAGGCGTAGCGCTTGCCGATACAAGCTCAGGGCGCTGCCGTCGTTAGGAATACTGAGATGATTATTGGCGATAGCATCCTCGGCAGCATAGATGTGTCCTTGAACCTCGCGTTTTTCTGCAGCGCTGAGCGTGCGGCCTGGCTCAGCAACAGTCTGCTTGCTCAGAGTTTCACAGCCACCGTTCAGTAGCAGCATGATCGTTACCGTGATGACAAGAGCCCGATTCGCACTGTGCGCTGACAGCGAATGGGTCTTTTCGTTTGAGGTTGGCTTATTGTTTTGCATCACGGCCTTGGCAACGTGGTGAGATTTGGCATAGCGGTTCAACGGTGGCAAAACGAGTCATCAAGCATGCAGATCCGTAGAAATGAGATAGGCGAATATCGCCTGCTGCAGGGTAGCATATCGTGTCAGTTTTCAGGTTTTCGAGAAGATGATCCAAAAGGCGATCTACACCACTGTTTGATGCTGATCCGCTATCATGGGTGCGGCCGCAAAATCTCCACTGGCCACGGTTATGGTTGACGGGTTGCGAAGGAGTATTTCGATTGTTGAATTCGATGTCCGCTGAAGGATTGCGAGCGCTCGCGCAGGGTTTCGCGCGCCTGATCACTTGCCTGATCGTCGCCTGCGGTTCGCCAGTTTTTGCCGAGGGTGACGACACACTTTTCGGCTCGCCGGCATCGTCAAACTCCAGTGAAGCCGGAGCTTGGCTCAACGAAGAACCACGGTTTTTACCGGTAGACGAGGCCTTCGTTCTCACCGCGACCCTACAACCCAACCGCGTTATTGTGGCGCGCTGGGAAATGCCGGCAGGATACTATCTATATCGACATCAGTTCGATGCCAGCCTTAACGCCTTCGACAGTGGCGCCCTGCTTGCGGCCATGCGCATCCCTGACGGCGAGGCAAAGTTTGACGAGTTCTTTGGCGATGTTGAAGTGTACTACGGCTCTGCTGCGGTTCAGCTGCCGGTCGTTGGAACCCTGCCCAACGGGGCCGAACTGAGTATTAGCTATCAAGGCTGCGCGGATGCTGGCCTTTGCTATCCGCCCGAAGTACAAAAATTTGTCATGTCTGCAGGTGGGCTGTTGCCGACGAGCGCGGTGCTTGCGGAAAGCCCTCCCTCTGCTGCGCCTATTGGTGACAGTGCGACGAGCGCGGCACTGGCCGCGCGAAGTGTCAGTGAAGATCGAGCCATGGCAGAGGTGCTGGAAGGCAGCAGCTTTCTAGTCGCCTTGGGGCTGTTCTTTGTTGCCGGGATAGGTTTGGCGTTTACGCCCTGCGTTTTCCCCATGGTGCCTATCCTTTCGACCATTATTGTTGGCGAAGGTGAGAGCCTGACTAAGGCGCGAGCTTTCACGTTGTCGTTAGCTTACGTGCTGGGGATGGCCTTGACCTATGCGCTGGTTGGTTTGCTAGTGGGACTGTTTGGGGCTGAACTCAATCTGCAGGCAACCCTGCAAAGCCCGCTGGTGCTCAGTGTCTTTGCTGTGGTTTTTGTGCTCTTGTCGGGTGCCATGTTTGGCTTTTACGAACTGGCATTGCCACAGGGCATGCAGCAATGGATTAACGAGCGTAGCGCCCAGCAACAGGGTGGACGTCATCCGTCAGTATTTGTCATGGGCTCCTTGTCCAGTCTGGTCGTGTCTCCCTGTATTTCTGCACCACTGGCCGGAGCGCTGATTTACCTGTCGAATACTGCGGATGCGGTACTTGGCGGATCTGCGCTATTTGCCCTTGGTTTGGGTATGGGCGTGCCGTTGATGGTGGTGGGTGGAAGCGGTGGTCATTGGCTGCCGCGCGCCGGTATTTGGATGGATACGGTAAAGGGTGTATTCGGCTTTGGTTTGCTGGGAGTCGCGATCTGGTTAGTGGAGCGGCTAGTACCGGGTTCGGTGGCGTTAATGCTCTGGGCAGTCTGGTTAATCGGCGCGGGAGTGTATTTGGGGGCATTCGAGTTCGTGCCAAAAGGTGCAGGTCAGCGCTTCGCGCAGGTGTTCGGTTTAACTTTGAGTGTTTGGGGTGGCGCCTGTTTGCTTGGCGCGAGTGCTGGAGGGGTTGATCCGCTCAAACCGATGCATCGCTTGGGCGGCATGGGATCTGCAGAGCAAGCACAGGCAGAGTCCGTGCGCTGGGAGGCGGTTAAAACAGTCGCCGACGTGGAGCGGCTGATGGCCTCATCGTCAGGACCGGTGCTGCTAGATTTGTACGCAGATTGGTGTATTTCATGCAAAGTTATGGAGCGATCTGTCTTCCCCGAGCCTGAGGTTGCTCGACAATTGGCCCGATTTACTTTGTTGCGAGCGGACGTGACGGCCAATGATGCGCAAGATCAAGCTTTGTTGAAGCAATTCGGTTTATTTGGCCCGCCCAGTTTGGTATTTTTCTCCGAAGATGGCCGCGAGATCGACGAATTTAGAGTGCAAGGAGAGGTCTCGGCAGATCGTTTAGAAGCCCATCTTGCACAAGTTTTGGCACTATAGCGTTTGATACAAGACGTGATTAAAGCATTAAAGTTCGCCGAAAATGCTGCTAAAATTCCAAAATTCACGGCGATGACTGTTATCGACACTCGACCCCTACTCACCGACGCGATAAAGAGGCGACAACATGGCAAAACACATTCTCTTGCTGAACGGTCCGAATTTGAATCTTCTTGGCACGCGAGAACCCTCTGTGTATGGACATGAAACGCTGGCGGATGTGGCGACGCGCCTCGTGGCATCTGGGGATGCGCAAGGTGCTCAAGTCACCTGCATACAAAGTAATGCTGAACACGAACTGGTGGACGCTGTCCATCAAGCCAAGTCACTGCAGGTGGACTACATTCTCATAAACCCTGGTGCATTTACGCACACGAGCATCGCGCTCCGCGATGCTCTGTTGGGTGTGGCGATACCATTTATCGAAGTGCACATATCCAACGTGCATGCTCGTGAAGAATTTCGCCATCACTCCTATTTGAGCGATGTGGCCGTTGGCGTGATTGCCGGTCTAGGCTCCAAGGGCTACGACTTCGCGCTGGCCTTCGCAATGGAGCAGTTGGACACATAACCGCTAGGTAGTCCGCCCACAGACACACAAAGGAATCGACAATGGATTTGCGCAAAATTAAGAAATTGATTGAACTGGTGGAAGAGTCGGGCGTTGCGGAGCTAGAAGTCAGCAGTGGCGATGAGTCCATTCGCATATCGATGACCGCACAAACGCAGGCCCAAGTGGTTGAGGCAACACCCGTGGCGGCATCGTTGACACCTACCAGGGCTTCGTCGCCTCAATCTGCTTCGCAAACCATGAAAGCACCCATGGCAGGCGTCTTCTATCAAGCATCTAGCCCAGAGGCAGAGCCCTTCGTGAGTATTGGTCAACAGGTAAGTGTCGGCGATGTGCTTTGCATCATCGAGAGCATGAAAATGATGAACGAAGTAACGGCGACGGTTGCTGGTGTAATCGAGCAGGTCTTTGTGACCAACGCTGAAGCGGTGGCCACAGGCACCCCACTCTTCGCTATTTCGTGAACTGGCTACAAATCACGCTGGCGCTTGGTACCCAAGAGGCTGCTGAATTTGAGACAGTTTTGCAGGCCCATGGCGCCGTCGCCATAACCTACGAAAGCCAGGCCGATGAGGTGGTGTTGGAACCCAAACCCGGTGAAATCCCGCTTTGGCAGCACATCAATCTTGTTGCGCTATTTTCTATTGATACAAACATCTCCGGCTTAAACGAAGCCCTCCGCGTGTTGGATGCCGAGGTTCATGAGCGCCTAGATGTGGCATTTGTGGCCGAAGAAGATTGGCAACAGCGCTTAGCCAACCACACGGTTAGTGCCGAATTCGGTGGTCGTTTGCTGTTGCTACCAAAAATCGAAGCCGTCGCGCAGCGGGTAGTTGCCAAAGCCGAGAAGGCAGCACTCTATCTGGAGCCCGGGCTCGCCTTCGGTAGTGGTAGTCACCCAACCACACGCATGTGTTTGGAATGGCTGGCCAGTCATATCAAAGCCGACCAGATTGTGTTGGACTTCGGCTGCGGGTCCGGCATTTTGGCCATTGGCGCAGCGCTTTTGGGCGCACGAGTAATCGCGGTAGATCACGATGATCAGGCGATTACCGCCACTCGTGAGAATGCGCAATTTAATGGTGTGAGCGAGCAAATTCAGACACTGACGCTGGTGGATTGGGGGCGTGACAGGAGCTGGCAAGCGTCAGAGCATTTTGACGTCGTCGTTGCCAACATACTTGCGGCGCCACTTATTGATTTGGCACCTACGTTTTCACGCAGCCTTCGACGAGGTGGCTCGCTAGTGCTTGCGGGCATCCTAGACCATCAGGCTTCTCAAGTAATGCAAGCCTATCCAGGCGTAAAGTTTGGGCCAACGGTCGCCGAAGACGAGTGGGTATGTCTGGCGGGAACGCTGGCTTGATAGCGCTGGTTTGATTAACGTAGACGACAACAAGTAATACCTTAGCTGAACTGACTAGCTTCTTTTGTGTCGGGAGGGCGCGATGATTGGATACGTCACCATTGGTGTAAATGATATGGAAAAGGCCTGCGTTTTCTACGATGGGCTGTTTGGTGAATTGGGTGGTAAACAGATGTTCGGTCAGGATCGCATCAAGTTTTATGGCACTGGCCGCGGGCAGCCCATGGTCGCGATATGCGTTCCTTACGATCAGCAAGCGCAGCACCCTGGCAATGGCAACATGCTCGCGTTGCCCGTTAAGCGAGACGACATTGATCGCGTTTATCGCAAGGCGATTGAACTTGGCGCAACGGATGAGGGCGAGCCCGGTGAACGACTGCCAGTGTTCTATGGCGCCTATATCCGCGACCCAGATGGCAACAAAATCTGCTTTTATGAAATGACGCTTTAACACCAAAACGAGTAGCGCCGAGCCAGTAAACCATGCGCTGGCAGGTTACCGTCTGCGGTAATCGCTGAGCTGCGGGAATTCGCTACAGATTTACTGCGCTAAGGGCTATTATTGCGCTACTACGGCGCCGCGCTTAGGGCGGGCGCTCTGACTTATCTTTCGTGTCTTTAATCATGACGCCAACCATGCCTGTAGCTGAATTTCTAAGTCGCCCGATGGCCGTTGCTTGCGATGCGCAGACGCTGCGAAACCGTGTCGCGTTGGCGCCTATGGCAGGCATGACCGATGTACCGTTCCGCACCCTTGCGTGGCGATTTGGTGCCGGGCATATGGTCAGTGAGATGGTGACCTCAAAGCCGGAACTTTGGGACACCGGTAAGAGCCGCGCGCGGCGGGTACTGATTCCCCATGTGCAGCCGCAGGCAGTTCAAATCGCTGGCAATGATCCCTCGGTGATGGCGGAATCCGCACGGCGCTTGGTGGACGACGGTGTTGAATGGGTCGACATCAACTTTGGTTGTCCCGCGAAGAAGGTTTGTCGCAAGGCCGCAGGCTCGGCGTTGTTGGCCGACATCGATCAGATATCGCGCATCGTTGCCGCGGTCGCATCGGCGGTGGACGTACCCGTGTCGGTTAAAACGCGAATCGGTCTAACCCTCGACGATAACGCAGGCACACAGGCGGCCGTCGCGGCTCAAGAAGCCGGCGCGCAGCTCATCGTCATGCACGGGCGCAGTCGTGCTTGTCGATTCAAAGGGCATGCATGTCCAGAGCGTTTGCACCAAGCGCGTAGCAGGTTGCGCGTACCACTGCTGGCGAACGGCGACATTGTCGACTTGGCCTCGGCGGAACACACATTGCGCCGTAGCGGCGCCGACGGCGTGATGCTGGGAAGGGGCGCAATGGGGCAGCCATGGATTTTCGCAAAACTTCTAGGGCACAGTCTGCCGAGTGCCGAAGATAGACTCGATTTGATTCGCGAGCATCTCGATGCGATGCATGCGTTTTACGGTGAGGAGGCTGGCGTACGCATCGCTAGAAAACACATGCAGGCCTATTTGCAGCGCTGGGGGGCACCGGAATTAATCGCCGACTTCATGGCTCTTTCGAATGCCCAGCAGCAGCATGCATGGCTGTTTGCGCGGCGCCAACAAATGCTGCAGCGGGCCGCATACGTCTTCACACAGGGCAAAGTCGCGGCCTAAATCAGTTCGAACAAATGCGGCAACCGCCGCAATGCAGGAGAGCAAATGTCATTGCAGATTCGTCGAGCGCTCATCAGCGTTTCGGATAAATCCGGGGTTGAAGAATTTGGTCAAATCTTAGCTGCGGCTGGTGTAGAACTGCTTTCGACCGGCGGCACGTTCAAAGTCCTGCAGGATGCTGGTATTGCAGTCACGGAAGTCGCCAGTCATACCGGCTTTCCGGAGATGATGGATGGCCGAGTAAAGACGCTGCATCCAAAAATTCATGGCGGCATCCTCGGCAGACGCGGCACCGATGACGCCGTAATGGATGCCAACGATATCACTCCGATCGATCTGCTTGTGGTGAATCTTTATCCCTTTGCGGAAACGATTGCACGAGACGATTGCACCGACGCCATGGCGATAGAGAATATCGACATAGGCGGCCCCGCCATGGTGCGCTCAGGCGCTAAGAATCATGCCGATGTGCTGACCGTTACCAGCCCTGAAGACTATGAGCGGGTTGTTGCGGCGATGCAGGCAAACCAGATTGACCTAGAGATGCGTCGCGCTTTTGCCATCAAGGCGTTCCGACACACGGCGCAATACGATGCCACGGTCGCAGGCTACCTCGGCGCGCAAGAACCGTTACCCGATTCCCTGACGCTGACTTACAGCAAAATTGATGACCTGCGTTATGGCGAAAATCCCCACCAAGCCGCCGGGTTCTATCGTGAGGCGGGTAAGCCGATGCTGGGCACTATCGCTAACTATCAACAGCTTCAGGGCAAGGCCTTGTCCTATAACAACATCGCAGACACTGACGCCGCGCTGGAATGCGTCAAAGTCTTCGATGTCCCAGCCTGCGTGATTGTGAAGCACGCCAACCCTTGTGGCGTTGGGCTTGGCGCCGATCTCGCCGAGGCCTATGACAAGGCCTTCGCCACCGATCCGACCTCGGCTTTCGGTGGCATCATCGCCCTCAATCAATCTTTGTCAGGCCCGCTGCTCGATACTATTTTGGCCAAACAGTTTGTCGAAGTTGTGATCGCGCCAGCGGTGGATGACGCCGCCGTTGAGGTGGCGAAACAGAAGAAAAATGTGCGCTTGCTGGTTTGCGGCGCGCTTGATGCTGCGCCGCGAGGTCGCGAGTTTAAACGGGTCGGCGGTGGCTTGTTGGTGCAAGACGCGGACGAACTGTGTTTGGATGCGCAGGCACTCCAAGTCGTTACCCAAAATCAGCCTGATGAGGCACAAATGCGTGACCTGCTTTTCGCATGGAAGGTCGCTTGGTTTACTAAATCGAATGCCATCGTTTATGCCCGAGATCTGCAGACGATTGGTGTTGGCGCCGGTCAGATGAGTCGAGTCATCAGCGCAAAAATAGCCGGGCTAAAGGCCGTGGAAGAGGGTCTTGCTGTGCCGGGCGCCGTCATGGCCTCGGATGCATTCTTTCCGTTCCGCGATGGTATCGACGCAGCAGCCGAAGCGGGTATCGCCGCGGTAATCCAGCCCGGTGGTTCAATGCGAGATCAAGAAGTCATCGACGCTGCCAACGAGCATGGCCTTGCCATGGTGTTCACTGGCGTAAGACACTTCCGACACTAACGCCGTCAGATAAGGCGAGGTTTTCATCGAATGAAAGTACTGGTGGTTGGTTCCGGCGGACGCGAGCATGCGCTGGCTTGGAAGCTTATGCAAAGTGCTGGTGTTGAAGAGGTGCTGGTGGCGCCGGGCAATGCGGGTACGCAGCAAGAGCCAGGGGTTCGCAACGTAGAAATTGCCGTTACTGATACCGCGGGTCTTATTACACTGTGCCAGCGCGAAAACATCGAATTCACTGTCGTTGGCCCAGAAGTGCCACTCGTTGCGGGTATTGTGGATGCGTTTGCCGAGTCCTCCTTGGCCTGTTTTGGTCCAACGGCGCAGGCAGCGCAACTGGAGGGTTCCAAAGCCTTCAGCAAAGCCTTCATGCGTCGCCACCAAATTCCCACGGCTGCCCATGAAACGTTCAGCGACGCCGCCACTGCAAAATCCTATGTTCGCGCGCAAGGTGCGCCCATCGTGATAAAGGCAGACGGGCTTGCCGCGGGCAAGGGCGTCATTGTCGCCCAAACCGAAGAGGAAGCTGCTAGCGCCATCGACGACATGCTCAGCGGTAACGGCTTTGGTGAGGCAGGTCATAGGGTGGTGATTGAGGAATTTCTGCCCGGTGAAGAAGCGAGTTTCATTTGCTTGTGTGATGGTACCAAGGCCATCCCCTTCGCCTCCTCACAAGACCACAAAGCACGGGACGATGGCGACCGCGGGCCAAATACCGGCGGTTTGGGCGCTTATTCGCCAGCCCCCGTAGTAACCGAACAGGTATACGAACTCGCCATGAAGCAAGTGATCTTACCAACGCTAAAAGGCATGGAGGCCGAGGGTTCACCTTATCGCGGCTTTTTGTATGCCGGTTTAATGGTGAGTCCTGAGGGTGATATTAAGGTAGTAGAGTTTAACTGCCGTTTTGGCGACCCGGAGGCTCAGCCAATCATGATGCGCCTGCAAAGTGATTTGTTGCCGCTACTCCAGCAAGCCGCGGCGGGAGATTTGCAGGCGAACAGCCTACAGTTCGATCCGCGTATCGCTTTGGGTGTTGTTATTGCAGCAGGCGGTTACCCCGGCAGCTACGACAGCGGGGATGCCATTTCTGGTCTAGACAAGAATCTTGAGGACACAAAAGTTTTTCATGCCGGTACGCGTATGGAAAATGATGCCGTAGTGACCGCGGGTGGGCGGGTGCTATGTGTGGTGGGTCTTGGCGATACTGCGGCCATGGCCCAGGTGCGAGCCTACGAGCGTATCGAGTCCATCGGCTGGCGCGGCCGGTACTTTCGCAAGGACATTGGGTATCGAGCTGTGGCAAGAGAGAACGAGTCAAAAAATGCATAGAACAAAAGTGGGCCGTCATCGCACACGTCATGGATTGGATCAGTGGCTTCGATCGAGGGCTGCGCACTCTGACCGTTGTTCATCAGGCGGTTCGACCTCACCCAGCGGCTGCTTAAGAACAGGATCACTTGGTGTGGTGACGGTCTCGTCTGCGCGAGTCAGATGCGCGAGCGAGTATTCATGACCCGGTGTTCTTTGGGCTGTTCTTCGTGATGGGCTGTCTTTCGTGATGGGCGCTGCAGCGGGTTTGCTGGGTGACCGCGTGAGCTTGGGCTTTGTCGAGGCGACGGAAGTTCAGGTGGTGCGACACCTCGATGAGCATTTACAAACCCTGCCGGAGCAAGATGACAAAAGTTTCAAGGTTTTAGAAGCTATGCGAGCAGACGAAACTCGTCATGCCGCCCAACCGTTGGCCGAGGGAGGTGAAGAGTTTCCCCAGCCGGTGAAACAGGTCATGCGTGCATTGGCTAAGGTGATGACGACAACCACCTACCATTTTTAGCGGCAAGTCGACGATCGCCAATGGGCCTAACTTACCTCCAGTAATTCGAAAGAATGCGAGATCATCACACCAGCCTTGTCGAGCATGATCGAGGCGGAGCAGTATTTTTCCGCAGTTAGGTCGATGGCGCGCTGCACTTTAGCTGCATCGAGAGCCTTGCCGGTAATCTGAAAATGGATATCGATGGTTTCAAATACGGCAGGAATGGCGTCTGTGCGCTTGGCGGTTAGAGCAACGGAAAACCCCGCTACCTGCTGTCGGCTTTTGCGCAAAATCTCGACAACATCAAATGCCGTACAGCCTCCTAAACCCATCAACATCAGTTCCATAGGCCGACTGCCCCGATTTTCTCCGCCTTGCTCAGGTGGTCCGTCCATTGCGACTTCGTGTCCAAAATCGTTGGTGGCAACGAAGTGAACATTGTCCCGCCAATCTACCGTGACCTGCACAGATCTCTCCTCTTCGTTGCGCATTAAAGACCGCTGAAACTGAGTTTTTCCCCTAACTGACGGCGAATTCCTTCAGTCAAACCCAAAAAAACGCGTTTGGTAGGGACTTTACTACCGTTTGTCACCCCACAGGCGCGATTTCGGCAGTTAGGCATAGCATCAATAAAGAAGAAAAAGCGACTGGTTCACATTGTGAAGCGTTGACTCGATAGCTGAATCCAAGTGGTTAGCAAACTGTGCGGAGTGTGACTCCGACGGTAGTCGATGAACTAGCGCTGAAAAATTTTAGAGGAGAGACTCCATGAAGGCGACGGAAAATAACGGGTACCACAGATCGACATTGAGCGGCCAAAATGCTCCCGCCCGGCACGATGCATTTAGGTCACAGATAGAGTCTTCATCCATGGCGGCGGAGCTGTCTGATAGGGCTGCCGCCCAAGAGCTGAGCCTTAATTCGGAGGAGCGGCACATGCACCTAGAAGCCTCCCTCCCGCTATCCTTGAAGTGCTTGTCGGTTGTCAGCAACTTGGATGAGGGATTGTTGGTCGCATTGCTGCAAGACGCGATCATTCGCACCTTTAAGCAAAAAGAAATCGTGCTGCAGCCGGGCGAGAATGATGATCGGATTTATATGGTGGTGGATGGGGTCGTTACTCTGCACACCTATACGGCAAATGGTCGGCAGATCATTAACGATTACCTTGGTCGCGGCTATTTCTTTGGCGAGACCGCTTTAACCGACCCTGAAGGGTCAGACTTTTGGGCTAACTCAAAGGGGGACTGCGCCGTGGCCTCCATTTCGAGAGAGCGTTTTATGGAGGTTGGCATGGCGCATCCTGCGTTGCTGCGGGCGCTGACCAACCAGCTAATACGGCGCTTGCACTCGGCAGATCACAAGGCTTGCGACCTGGCATTTTTGGATGTCAGCGGTCGTGTCGCCAATGCCCTGCAGCATTTAGCCAAGGGCCCATGCGCAATCACGCATCCGGATGGCATGCAGATTCGTATGACGCGGCAGGAAATTGGACTCATTGTTGGGTGTTCACGCGAAATGGTCGGCCGCGCGATCAAAATCCTCGCCCATCAAGGCGNCATAGAAGTGAANGGTAAAAATATTGTTGTTCGCGGGACCCGCTAGCGACAGAGTTCNCCCCGATCAGCTAGCGCTGACCAAATAAGGCTGACAGTGCGGCACCTGGACTGGGCTGCCGCATCAGCGCCTCCCCCACTAAGAAACAATAGACATCTTGGGCAAGCATCGCCTCGACATCTTCTCGCGTACCGATGCCGCTTTCNGTCACTACTGTCGTTCCTACTGGTATTTCGCTGAGCAGCTCCAGCGTGGTATTTAGCGAGGTTTCGAAGGTCTTGAGATTGCGATTGTTGATGCCAATTAAATTGGGGTCGAGGGTTAGCGCCACTTCAAGTTCAGCGCGATCATGCACCTCAATTAACACGTCGAGTCTTAGGTCTTGAGCCGTAGCGTATAGGGAAGCGAGTTCAGTTTTGGATAGGGCGCTGGCGATGAGCAAGATGCAGTCGGCATCCATCAGTCGCGCCTCATAAATCTGGTACGGATCGATGGTGAAGTCTTTTCGGATAATCGGCAGATCTACCGTGGCGCGTACCTCGTGTAAGTAGGCGTCACTACCCTGAAAGTACTCTTCGTCGGTTAACACCGATAAACAGCTCGCGCCGTTAGCCGCATAGTCTTCGGCAATGGCTGCAGGATCAAAGTCAGCGCGAATAACGCCCTTACTTGGCGATGCTTTTTTGATCTCGGCGATCACGCCTGGTTGTTTTTGTTTAGCCTGTTGATGCAACGCGGCGACAAAGCCTCGCGGATCCTCCATAGATGCGTTCGCCAATTCTGACTCGAGCGCGGCTTGGCTTCGCTGAGCCTTGCGCTGCACCAATTCGCCTGCCTTGGTCGCGAGGATACGATCGAGGATAGTGCTCATGATGATTCGGACATCAGTGAGGTGATGCGCACCAGCTCTGCCAATCGCTCCTTGGCTTGGCCGCTGGAGATGGCGTCTTGGGCCATCTCAACGCCGTTTAATAAGGAGTTGGCAACGCCACTGACGTAGATCGCNGCGCCAGCGTTGAGCGCGACAATATCTGCTGCAGCACTACTGTCATCGTTAAGTGACTGTCGCACGAGCGCAAGACTCGACTCCGCGGAGTTAGCGACGATGCCAGTAAGGTCGGCATCGGTTCTAGGCTCTAGTCCAAGATCGGCTGGTGAGATATCGTATTCGGTGATGGCATCGTTCTTAAGCTCTACAACATGTGTGGGCGCATCTAGCCTAATCTCGTCCAACCCATCACTGTGTACGACCATGGCGTGCTCGGATCCTAAGAGCCGCAGCACTTCCGCCATTTTTTGCTGCCAGTCNCTGGAAAATACGCCAATGACTTGCCGCTTNGCCCCTGCAGGGTTGGTCATGGGGCCGAGAACATTCATGAGGGTGCGAATGCCAATTTCTTGTCGAATCGGGCCGGCAAAACGCATGGCCGAGTGGTGGGCCTGAGCAAACATAAANCCTACGCCGATCTCGTCAATGCAGGTGGCAATCTGCTNNGGNGNNAGNGANANAGAGACTCCGGCNGCTTCTAGGACATCGGCGCTGCCGCTAAAACTGGTCATCTTTCGATTGCCGTGTTTGGCTACTTTGGCGCCGGCACTGGCAGCAACAAAGGCGGCTGCGGTGGAGACGTTGAACAGCTTGCTGCCACTACCGCCAGTACCGCAGGTGTCCACCAGGGTCTGGCTGGTGGCGGGTACCTTGGTGGACAGNGCCCGCATGGTGAGTGCCGCNCCGGCGATCTCTTCAGCCGTTTCTCCTTTGACGCGCAATGCGGCGAGCAGCGCACCGATCTGCCCAGGGGTGGCTTCGCCAGACATGATTTGCTGAAAAACCGTCGCAGCATCATCTTGGCTGAGGTTATTGCCCTCGACGATTCGAGCGAGCGCCTCCGGTATGTTCATGACTGNTTCCTATCGCTGGAGAAAATTGTTTAACAATTGGTGGCCGTGTTCGGTGAGAATTGATTCAGGGTGAAATTGCACACCCTCGACGTCGAACTCCCGATGGCGAAAACCCATAATGGCATCTACTTCGCCATTCTCTTCCGTCCACGCCGTGACCTCCAAACAGTCGGGCAAAGTCTGCGGGGCGACAACGAGGGAGTGATAGCGCGTTGCNTCAAAGGGATTNGCCAGCTCGGCGAACACGCCGCTACCNTTNTGGTAAATCATGGAGGTTTTGCCGTGCATCACCTCCTTNGCTCGAACGATGTCACCACCAAAGCTTTGGCCGATGCTTTGATGACCTAGGCAAATGCCAAGCAGCGGTATTTTGCCGGCGAAATAAGCCACAGTATCCAGCGACACACCGGCTTCGTTGGGGGTACAGGGCCCAGGCGAGATGACAATTTTCTGCGGTTGCATGGCCTCGATGTCAGCAATACCGATTTCATCGTTGCGCTTCACGGTAACGTCGGCGCCTAGCTCCAGCAGATACTGCACGACGTTGAAGGTGAACGAATCATAGTTGTCGATCATTAAAATCATGATTGTCCTCCGTCGTTCTCAGGCTCGGGGTGGACCAAGCGGTTTTCGGCNATGGCTGCTGCGCGGAAGATTGCCCGACCTTTATTTAGGCTTTCTTTCCACTCTAGTCGCGGCACCGAGTCGTGTACGATGCCGCCGCCTGCCTNGATATAGAGGTAACCGTCCTTGATCACTGCGGTGCGAATAGCGATGGCGGTATCCATGTTGCCATTCCAAGCCAGATATCCCACAGCGCCACCATAGATACCNCGCTTTACCGGCTCTAACTCATCGATAATCTCCATGGCGCGAACCTTCGGAGCGCCAGATAAGGTGCCAACCGGTAGGGTTGCGCGCAGTACGTCCATGGCGGACTTATTTGGCTGTAGCTTGCCTTCCACGGTGGAGGATAGATGCATGACATGGGAGTAGCGCTCAATGACAAAGCGTTCAACCACTTCTACCGAGCCTGCCTGGGATACTCGCCCGACATCGTTGCGTCCGAGGTCAATCAGCATCAGATGCTCAGCGATTTCCTTGGGGTCTTTGACCAGCTCTTCCTCTAGCGCCAGATCCTCCTCGTCGGTGTGACCGCGACGGCGGGTGCCCGCCAGCGGCCGATTGGTGATTACACCATCTTCGACTCGGGCCAGAATCTCCGGCGAAGAACTGACAATCTGAAAATCGTCGAGATCCATAAAGTACATATAGGGCGACGGATTCAAGCTACGCAAAGCTCGGTACATATTGATCGAAGGCGCCTGAAATGGAATGTGCATGCGCTGTGCTAGTACCACCTGCATGACATCGCCAGCGCGCGTATATTCTTTGATGGCCTCCACCGCCTCTTGGAAAGCCTCTTCACCGAACTCGGAAACGAAGTCACTTTCGCGCAGGGTTTGGTTGGCATTGCCGTGTTCAAGGCCGGTCACGGGTGCAGCTAGGGCGCCCTCGCGCTCTTGGAGACGGCGACGCATTTGATCTTGAGCGCTGACGTCGTCGGCATCGACCAAACTGATCATCTTCATACGGCCCTCAAGGTTGTCGAAGACTACAACCTCCTCACTCACCATGAGCACAATGTCTGGCGTATCTAAGCGGTCGCCAGCAATACTCGGCTGGAGTCGTTTCTCAACGTAGCGCACGGTGTCGTAGCCAAAGTACCCCACCAAGCCCCCAAAGAACCGCGGCAGCTGATCGATGTTGGCAACGTCGAAACGCGCCTGAAAGGCTTCGATAAAGGACAGCGGATCGTCGGTCTCTACTTCTTCGACCACCTCGTTTTCAGTGATCACCTGAATGCGGTTTTGATTGACCTTGAGAATGGTTCGGGCGGGCATGCCGATGATCGAGTAACGGCCCCACTTTTCGCCGCCTTGGGCAGATTCCAACAAATAACTGTAGGGGCCTTTAGCGAGTTTGAGATACACCGAGAGCGGCGTGTCAAGATCGGCCAAGGCTTCGTGGACGACCGGAATGCGTCGATAGATAGGATTTGAAGTAGTCATGTGTCATTCCGCAGAAAGAAAAAGGGGGGGTACCCGAGGCTTGTGGACGCCATCACTTTAGGGACGGGCTGTCAGCCTCATACGCGTTTAGCGTCGCCAGNCACCGCGCCAGCGTTTTTCATTTCTCTTCGAGTCGACACAAGACATAGCGNTNGAACTGTCTGCAAANTCACGCGGAGGCTAACACGAGATTTCGNTGATGTGGAGCCTTGGCGGCAATNCCTGTNNTGGCGGAATCTCAGTGCNTGCCAATGATCAANTGNTNGGCAGTATTTCGCNCANCCGATCNAAGACAAAGTTGGGCTCCATGGCGCGCACATCCATCCCGTGGTTGTAGCCATGGCGAAAACAAGCGACATCAACACCTGCGGCCTTGGCCGCGCCAACGTCTGCANGGGAGTCCCCTACCATCAACGCTTGGTCAATGCCGACATTCAACTCATCCAAACACAGCAGTATGGGGTCTGCGGCAGGCTTAGGTTGAGTAGCGGTGTCACCGCTTATTACCGACTCGAAGTAGCCATCCAAAGACAGTGCTGATAGCAGGGGTACGGTGAAGCGTGCGGGCTTGTTGGTAACTACAGCAAGCTTTGCGCCGGCATCNTGCAACACGTCCAGAGTGTCGATGACACTGTCATAGGGCGTGCTCGCATCGGCGACATGCGCCGCATAGAAGTTTAAGAACCCCTCAAGCAGNTGGTCTGTCGCGGATTCCGTGAGCGCAAGTTGATGATGCTCTATGGCTTGGGTGAGTGAGTACCGCGCGCCAAACCCAATCCACTGCCTTGCTTGATCGGTGGTGACGCCGGGGAAGCCGGCATCGCGCAAGCTGGCGTTAAGTGCCTGACCGAGATCTGGCGCGGTATCGACTAAGGTGCCGTCTAGATCGAAAAGATAGGCATCGTAATGGCGCAGCATTAAGGCTAGGCGTCAGCTATTTCATTGCGCATGGCACTGATGGTGGTCGCATAGTCGTCCGCACCGAATATGGCTGTGCCCGCCACAAAGGCGTCTGCTCCTGCCGCTGCAGCCGAGCCAATGTTGTCGATCTTGATGCCGCCGTCGATCTGCAGCCGAATATCTCGACCGCAGGCGTCGATCATGCCCCGAGCTTGCCTAAGTTTTTCCAGACTCGACGGAATAAAGGCTTGGCCGCCGAACCCNGGGTTGACTGACATAATGAGCACCAAATCGACGAGGTCGATAACCGGTTCCAGAGCTTTTAGCGGCGTTGCGGGATTAAAAACCAATCCTGCCTTTGCATCGCCATCGCGGATCATCGACAGCGTGCGATGCAGGTGTTCGCATGATTCGGGGTGCACGGTAATAAAGTCTGCACCGGCGGCGAGAAAATCCTCTACTAATCGGTCGACCGGTTTAACCATCAGGTGCACATCGATGCAGGCATCGATGCCGGCTTTGCGCAGGGCGCTGAGTACCAGTGGCCCAACGGAAAGGTTAGGTACGTAGTGGTTGTCCATAACATCGAAGTGAATGGTGTCGGCACCAGCGGCCAGCACATTAGAGACTTCCTCGCCGAGGCGGGCAAAGTCTGCGGCCAATATGGACGGGCATATCCAAGGGGGTGTGGGAGGTGTCATGGCAATCTTTAGGACGAAAAACGCTATGTTAACTGAGCTTTGTGCATATGCGTGGCTTTTTCATCTGCTGCAGGACTTTAGGCTGTGTTGGTTGACCCCCTGATGCGCTCATAGTCATTTGGCGTGCCGATATCCGTCCAAGCTCCTAAATGTATCTGTGCGGCGATTCTATTTTGCGCNGTGGCTGCAAACAGTAGGTCCCGCAANGAGAATGGGCTATCCGGTGAGCCTTGAAACAGATCCCGATGAATCAGCGCTATGCCGGCATAGACGTAGTCGCCGCCTCGGGCGGTGATGCGTCCGTCGGCATAGGCAAAATCACCGGTGTCCCTGCTTGCCGGTTTTGGCACCAGCACCAAGTGCGCCAGGTCATCGGCGAGGAGCTGTGTGGGCAAGTTGTTGAAATCAAAGTCGGCAAAAATGTCGGCATTACACAGCCAAAACGTGGATTGCTGCAGAATTGGCAGTGCCTTTTTGATGCCACCGCCGGTTTCTAACAATTCTTCCTCGCGACTAAAGTGCACACGGATTTTGGAAGGGTCGAGGACACTAAGCGCCTGCTCGATTTGCTCGCCAAGATGATGTGTATTGATTACCACCTCGTTGACCCCCGCCTGCTGCAGTTGCCCGAGNAGATGAAAAATCAGTGGCTTGCCACCGACTGGCAGCAGGGGTTTGGGCGTCTTGTCGGTGAGCGGCGCTAAGCGCGTGCCCTTACCGGCGGCCAGTAACATGGTTTTCATGTGGCGACGCTCCTCGCCAACAAAGGGTTGTTGGCCGCTTCTTCAGCCCAACGGGACACCAATGGCGANAGGGCCCGCGTGGCGTCATGAGTTGCAGCAAGCGCTGCTGCTCGGGCGAGCACANCAGGAATGTAATGTAGATGGCTAGACTTACCGTCACGTAGGTGCAGTCGCGCAAAAATACCTACAGCTTTGATCTGACGTTGTATGGCGCAGGCATCGTGCCACCACGCAATCTGCTCAGGTGCCATATCAGTAAACNCCGGGCTCATTGATGCGAACCGATGNAGGGCGGCCGCGATCACTGTTTTATCGTGCNGCGCATAACAGTCCTGTAGTAGCGAGGCTACGTCATAGAGCGCTGGGCCAATGAGCGCATCCTGAAAATCTACAATGCCAATGCGGCGATGGTCCGGCTCACCTACCAACAATAAATTACGGCAGTGGTAGTCTCGGTGGACGCAGACTTGTGGCTGTTCGAGCATGGCATCGATCAGGGTCGACCGAGTTGCTGCCAAGGTGGCCTCGTCCTGGGCAGACAGCGGCGACGACATGAGGCTAGCCGCAAACCATTCGGTGCATAGGTCAAATTCCATGCCGAGCCGATCTTCCAAGTAGGGCGGTATGTGAGCGTCGG
>PBTJ01000100.1 GCA_002726925.1 Gammaproteobacteria bacterium
TTACAGGATTNGAACCTGTGACCTACGCCTTGTAAGGGCGCCGCTCTACCAACTGAGCTAAACACCCGTCTTTCAGCACTCTTTCGAGGCCGAGTATGGTACCGATTCTCGTTTTTGTGTCAATCGAGTCGGCAAGCTCAGGCGTCGGAAATTTGTTTCCGATTATTATTCTTGANGAGACTCCGGCATGCCCTGCGCCTTGAACATCCAGCGCGTCCATACGGATTGCATTAGCGGATCTAGCCANCGGTAGAGCCTGCCGGAGACCACAATGGCCTTACCCTGCTCCACTCCATTGATGCCCTCTCTAACNACCTCTTCGGCACCGTACCAGAGCCAACGTGGGGTGGTTTGTTTGATGTCATCCATACCCGCCGTGGCNTGAAAGTCGGTATGGGTAAAGCCGGGACAGAGCGCGCTGACATTGACTCCCTGCCCTTTTACCGTGAGCGCCAGCGCTTCAGACAGGGCGATGANATAGGCCTTAGACGGTCCGTAGTGGCTATCGCCGCCGCTGGCGATGCGNCCTGCTACGGANGCCACGTTGATCACNCGACCATGCCCTGCTGCGAGCATGGCTGGCATTAGGCGATGNCATAGNTCGGTGACGCTGGTCATCATCAGTGTGAGGTAGGCCTGATGTGCTCGCCAGTCTGGGTCCTGCAGCAATCTCGGGCCGGAGGCGCCCGCGTTGTTGACCAAGTAATGCAGTTTTATACCGGCGTTCGCCACCTGCGTTGCGACCGCTTGNGGCGCTCCGGGGTCACTCAAATCTGCAGCGATAAGGGTAATGCCTGCGGTCGGATGCTTGGACTCTATCTGCTGCTTTACCTCGCTGAGTTTATCGTGCCGCCTCGCGACCAAAACAAGGTCTAATCCTTTATCCGCCAACTGTCGCGCAAATTCCGCCCCAAGGCCTGCTGAAGCTCCGGTGATTAGTGCTGCACCCATTTTTGTCGTGTCTCCTAGGCTTATCTTGTTTGCGTGACTTGGTCACTACACGGCCCCGTTTGGCTTGGTATACACTCTTTCCCAGTANTGCGTCTATGTTGTTTGGGGGAANGCATGAACACACTTTTATCTGCTTTGAAAACACTGCTAAAACTCTTGGTCGCTAGCGCTATTTCTCTATTCGTCTTCTTATTCGCTATGGGCTTCGCCGACGGCCCGTGGGGCATGGTGCCCGGCGGCGCATTCAGTGAGGCATCGCAGCCGGCGCCAGCGGATTGGTCTTTTGCAAAGGAACTCGACACGGTGGAATTTCAGCTTGAAGAGCCCGTCAGTTCACGAACCTCTTGGATCATGGAACACAACAGTCGCATCTTCATTCCGTCGGGCTATATGAATTCGACGATAGGCAAAATCTGGAAGCATTGGCCCATGCACGCGGAGAAAAACGGTAGCGCCCTGCTGCGCATTGACGGCAATGTTTACGAGGTGCACCTGACGCGCACCAAAGACNTGGAACTGCTAACGCCCATCATGAGTGAACTGGCGCGTAAATATATGGATGTTCAGGCACCCATCGCAGATGAGTTGATGGCGGGCATGCGGCAGCAGGTAAGCAGCAATAATCTCTGGGTTTTTGAGCTNGTTAGACGCTCATAGCCCAACACCCACNCGTGGAGCGATATGAACGANCAAGCATTTACAGGGGTTCGTGTTTTAGACTTCAGCCAAGTGCTGGCCGGCCCGTTCGCGACGCAACTGATGGCCCAGCTGGGNGCTCAAGTCATTAAGGTAGAACAGCCAGTAGGTGGCGACATGACTCGCGGGCTGATGTCTGCCAGCAGCGATGGCATGGCACCGTCGTTTTTGGCCGCCAACTTGGGCAAGCGCAGTCTTACCCTTGACCTNAAAAATCCTAAGGCCAAGGAGGTTGTGCACAAACTGGTGGCCGAGGCTGATGTCCTCGTCGAAAACTTCAAACCGGGCACCATCGAGCGCTTGGGTTTTGGCTTTGATGCCATGAAGGCCATTAAGCCNGACTTGGTTTATGCCTCAATTTCGGGGTTTGGCCAGACTGGGCCCAGAGCCAACCTGCCTGCTTTCGACGGGGCTATTCAAGCCTACTCAGGCATGATGAGTATTAGCGGACATGCCGAAACCGGCCCGGTTCGCTCAGGCTATTTCTCAGTGGATATGAGCACAGCGCTGAACGCCGCTTTTGCCATTACNGCAGCGCTATTACGACGGGCCAATACCGGCGAGGGTCAGCGCGTGGATGTTTCCATGCTCGACACGGCGATATTCATGCAGTCACCGCAAATGACCGGCTACCTAGTCACGGGCAAAGCACCGGAGTTAAANGGCAACGCGTCCCCCACGAAACAGCCCACCTCAAATGTGTTTGCCAGNAGTAACGGCTATGTGCAAGTGATCGCTATGAAAGAGACGCAAGTACAGGCGCTCTTTACAGAGCTGGGCATGCCAGAGCGCTATGCAGAATTTAACGAGCCGACCGTACGCTTGGCTCGGCGTGACGAGGTGCATAGCCTGATTGCGCCAATAATCGCCGCCGAGACCACGGAGTACTGGCTAGAAACACTGGATTCCATCGGCGTGCCGGTGTCAGCAATACAAGATTTCCCNGCGATCGCTGAGGAGCCTCAGCTCGCGCACCGCGAAGTATTCATTGAACAAGCCCATCATCTGTACCCGNATCAGTCGGTGAAGGTGGTCAGAGCAGCCCACGTGGCGGAGCCTGGCAACCCNAGTATTCAAGGCCCAACCCCGACGCTGGGCGCGCATACCAGCGACATTCTCAGCGAGCTAGGCTATAGCGTCGAGCAGATCAAGGCCATGCGCGACGAGGGTATGGTTTAATTCNNTCTCGGGAAACTGGTGCCAGACGGTTGTTCGTGCAAGCCATCTCACTACACTAACGTCCTGCTTCTCGGTCATTGCAGACCGAGCGTGTTTGTTAAGGCTACTGTTTTATGAGCGACCCCCAACATCATCGTCTTATCGTGCTGGGCTCAGGCCCCGCTGGTTATACCGCCGCACTGTATGCGGCCAGAGCAAATCTCAAACCCGTTCTGATTACCGGCGTCGAAGTCGGTGGACAGCTAACCACCACCACCGAAGTTGAAAACTGGCCCGGCGGACANGNCAAGTTACAAGGGCCAGAGCTAATGGTGCAAATGTCCGAGCATGTGGAGCGCTTCGACGCGAGTATCGTCAATGACCATNTTCATACCACGGCTCTAACCCACGAAGGCGAGCCACTGACGCTGATAGGCGATCNAGCTACCTATACCTGTGATGCTCTGATTATTGCCACCGGCGCCTCGGCGCAATACCTGGGNNTGCCCAGTGAAGAAGCCTTTCTTGGCAAGGGCGTCAGCGCCTGTGCCACCTGCGACGGTTTCTTTTANCGCGGTCAGGATGTGGCCGTAGTAGGCGGCGGCAATACCGCGGTGGAAGAAGCGCTGTATCTATCGAATATTGCTAAGACCGTTTATCTGGTGCACCGCCGCGATACCNTGCGAGCTGAGAAGATTTTGCAGGATCGGCTGCTCGCCAAGGACAACATCAAACCGATCTGGAACCATCAGCTTGCCGAGGTGTTAGGTGATGACATGGGCGTGACAGGCATGCGCATTCGGGAAAATGCCGGCGCTGAACAGGATATCGACTTATCCGGCGTGTTTATCGCCATTGGCCATACGCCGAATACCGGAATTTTTGCTGACCAAGTCGATATGGAGGGCGGCTATATTCAGATAAACAGCGGCATTGTTGGTAATGCGACCGCTACCAGCGTGCCCGGGGTCTTCGCCGCTGGCGACGTGGCGGACCATATATACCGCCAAGCCATCACCAGTGCAGGATTTGGCTGCATGGCAGCCTTGGACGCAGAACGCTACCTCGACGCGCTGGCTTGAACGTCCGGTCGCGAAGCCCTCGCTCAAAGGAGGCAATCGATTACGCGAGGTGTAGATCGCTTCGCAAGATCGCAACGGCGGATCTGGACNCACTTCGCAGACTGGCAGTAGCCCACTCAAAATGTCATTGCGATNACGACTCCGTNCAACAGCACAATCTNCACTGAGGTCTAGGCCTGCTGCACCGCCGGTATTCGCTCAGCAATTTTTGCCGACCAGATCTTCGGTCCCTCGATATGCACGGATTCACCGTTGGCATCCACGCTGACCGTCACTGGCATATCTTTAACCTCGAACTCGTAGATGGCTTCCATACCCAACTCGGGAAACGCTAGCAGGGTTGAATTGGTGATGGCTTTGGCAACCAAGTAGGCCGCGCCGCCCACGGCAATCATTGAAACCGCCTTGTTGTCGCGTATGGCGTCTATCGCAATTTTGCCGCGCTCGGCTTTACCAATCATGCCGAGCAGGCCGGTCTGCTCCAGCATGGTTAGAGTAAACTTATCCATGCGCGTTGCAGTTGTTGGACCGGCCGGCCCAACCACTTCTTCTCGTACGGGGTCCACAGGCCCGACGTAGTAGATCACCCGATTGGTGAAATCCACCGGCAACTCTTCGCCCTTGTCGATCATGTCCACCAGCTTTTTGTGCGCAGCATCCCGCCCGGTCAGCATCTTGCCCGACAGCAGCAGTGTGTCGCCGGAATTCCAAGACTGGGTCTCTGCTGGCGTCAGCGTATCTAAATTCACGCGCCTGACTTCATCGCCCAGTTCAAACTCGATGTCAGGCCACTCGGCAAGATCCGGCGGCGTGAACTGGGCCAGGCCAGAGCCATCGAGGGTAAAGTGCACATGCCGCGTGGCAGTGCAGTTGGGAATGATCGCCACGGGCTTGTTGGCTGCATGAGTCGGGTATTCCTTAAACTTGACGTCTAGCACTGTGGTCAAACCGCCCAAACCTTGGGCGCCGATGCCCAACGCATTTACTTTCTCAAACAGCTCCATGCGCAATTCTTCAGCGGCATCGCTGGCTCCGTTGGCCTGCAGCTCGTGCATGTTTAAGGGTTCCATCAAGGACTCTTTCGCCAACAACATGGCCTTTTCTGGCGTGCCACCAATACCCACACCAAGAATGCCCGGCGGACACCAGCCCGCGCCCATGGTGGGNACCACGCTAAGAATCCANTCCACGACGGAGTCGGAAGGNTTNAGCATGGCGAACTTCGCCTTGGCCTCACTGCCGCCACCCTTGGCGGCGACTTCAATCTCTACTTTGTCACCAGCGACAATCTTGGTGTGCACCACGGCGGGGGTATTGTCCTTGGTATTCGCCCGAGCACCGTTGGGGTCGGACAACACCGAACCGCGCAGAACGTTATCGGGGTGGGTATAACCANGCCGCACACCCTCGTTAATCATGTCCTCAAAAGCCATGTCCGCATCCCACTGCACATCCATGCCAACGGAAATCAGCACATTAACAATGCCGGTGTCTTGGCAAATCGGCCGCTTACCGATGGCGCACATACGCGAGTTTACTAACACCTGAGTGAGCGCGGCCTTGGCCGCTGGCGATTCCTCGCGCTCCCACGCCCCGCGCATCGCGCGAATAAAATCCGTTGGGTGATAATATGAAATGAACTGCAGAGCGTCGGCGATGCTCTGAATCAGATCNTCTTGCTTGATAACGGTCATGAACGACTCCGTANTGATNGGTGCGGGCGATGAAGTGGAGTCAGGCGTCGCCCAATCCAGGAATTTCGCAGTATAAGTCTAGCTCGACACGCTGGCTAACATACCGGTTCTGGTGGGCGCCTGCGCACCAAGAAGGCATGACCATGGAGTACAGTCCACTGCCTCCGGCCATCAACAATAAGATGTCTTGCGGAGANCGAAANCAGCGATAGGTCTCATCCTTTATGCGGCTGGCAAAGCCTGCGGCAAAGTAGCCCAACCGCTCGGTTGGATATTCGGTCAGCGCAAATAGGNTGTGCAAAATGGCAGCGCGATCAAGGCCTGCGTCCGCGAGAATTTTTGCATGCTCAGGGTTCAGTACGACTACCGCGCCGCCGCCAGTAAGCACAGCGTTATTCGTCGCCATATTAGCCAGCCCGATGGCCAGTACTTCCAGGAGTTTCTGCGCATCCTTGGGGTCATCGGCATCGCCACTGTAGATCACCGAGTGAGGCGCTTCGGCACCGATCACAGTGACCACGGTCTCATCAATGGCATAACCTAGGTCTTGATGCATGGGCGCAAAGGGCGAATGCTCCTCGTCTTCGGCAAGGCAGTAAGTAAACTTACCCGGATGACCTAGTAAAGCCATATCCGACTCGCCCGCCTTAGCACCACCGATATTGATCATGCACAGACGCAAGGCGCGACCAATGCTCGCGTTCGCGCGATGGCCTGGGCCAAGCGCGCCAAAACCACTGGCAATAGGACCGCAGCTCAATCGGCCGGGGCCGTTGACGATGATCATCGGCGCGGTGCAATGGGTAGTTGACTGCATTTGCGCAAGATCGAACTCATCCTGCAGCACGGCCTGCACCGCAGCGATGACCACGGGCAGGTGCTCGACCAAGCAACCTGCCATCACCGACGCAACGGCGACTTTTTCTATAGTGGCCACGCCGCCAGCAGGCCCCATAATACCCAGCTGCATGTCCGCGTCCTGACCGCTAGCCAGCACCATGCTGGCAACCCGCTCTGGGGTGGGGATAACCACNGGTAAACCGTCGGTCATGCCAGCGCTGTGCATGNTCTCAAGCGCAGCGCTCTCGTCCCTAGCCTGCATCAGCTCAGTCATTTTTCAGCTGCTCGAGAATCAAAGGCACCATGGTTTTGGCTACCTCACGCAAATTCTTTTGGCCGGTGCCAGCCAGTGGATGTGGCAGTTTCACCCGTGGCACTTGGGGCATACCCAAGCTGTTGGCAGTAAAGTCGCCTTGTGGCCAAAAATCCTCTGTCACTAANGCGACCGAGGGCAGTCCTCGCTTTGCTGTATTGATGCCGTCACGCACGGTGCCGGTGGTACAGCTGCCTCAGTGCCCGTAGGCGGCGATGACCGCATCGCACTGGGATTGGATCTCTTCGAGCATGTTGTCTGGGGCGGCGATGGAGGCATTGCCCTTATTCCAAACACGTACCTCGATGCCATCAATAAGCTGCTCTAGCTCGGTGCCAATATGGCGAAGAAAGTTTTCCGAGTCTGGAAAACCATTGGCCAGCAAGCCGACCACGGGCTGGGTGTGCGCTACCAAATCAATACCTAGGGTATAGGGGTCAGCAGGGGTCGCACGCTCGCCCAGCGGGCTGTGAAATTCGATCATGGATCCTCCCGTTCAAAGA
>PBTJ01000101.1 GCA_002726925.1 Gammaproteobacteria bacterium
TACGCTGCATGCTCCCCGCAATGACCGGGGAAAATTTAGACGCGAAGCCACGCGATTAGCGCAGCTTCTGCCCACCCAANCGGCTNGCCCAATCCAATTTGGAACGACAGGCCTCGTAAAAGCTGTGACCTGAGGGCGACAACAATTTCAGTGAATGGCTGTATTTCTGAATGCGAATCTCATCACCGGCTTCGAAACGAATCTGCACTTGTGAATCGCAGCTGATTTGCGGTGCGCTGCCCGAATCGTTGAGCAAACGCAGACGCAGCACTTGATTACCGGGTACGACCANTGGGCGCGANGTCAGGGTGTGGGGAAACATTGGTACCACCACGATGGCATCTAGGCGCGGGTGCATAATGGGGCCGCCTGCAGATAGGGCGTAGGCCGTGGAGCCCGTGGGACTGGCGACAATTAAGCCGTCAGAGCGCTGGTCATAGACGTATTCATCATCTAGCCAAAGCGCAAATTCCATCATGCCCATCGCCCCTCCGGGCGAGACCACGACATCATTAAGGGCGCTTTGTTCGGCGATTACTTNACCATCTCGCAAAATGGAGGCTTGCAGCAAAAAGTGCTCTTCGATAGAGCACTGACCGTCGAGGATTTCCGCAAACTTAGCCTCGATTTGCTCTGGCGATATTGCGGCCAAAAAACCGAGGCCACCGCGATTCACGCCCACCACCGGCACGCCGCACGCGGCCATCTCGCGGCCAAAACCCAGCAAGCTNCCGTCGCCTCCGACGACAATGACAAGGTCAGCTTGTTCGCCCATCTCTGGGTCGGCAACACCCTGCCGTGCTGCGCCACTTGGAGCATNTGGGTCGATGGCTGCCAGTGTTTGNGCACCGAACAAGACGTTAACACCATGGCGATNCATTAAGGCCTCTACCGCATCAATACTCGCCACNATCGCGTTGGAATATCTGCGCGCAACGATGGCCACCGTATCAAATGATTGTTTCACTCGTTTGCTCTCTTGCTGCNTTGNCAAGCGGAACCCGCACCTTCGATTGCGGGCACCCTACACAGTCCACTAAGTATCGACAATCCTCAAGTTACGGCNTACCACACACTCCGGCAGTCTCNTGCTTCACTTGCATGACTGTGCACTGCTANGCTTNGGTCCCAGCCCTTGAACGCATGTTGGGGCTAGTTATTTGGAAATGCTATGTCTGNAAAAGCCGCCTCAAGCGCACTGCAAAACCGGTTTCTCGAGGTCACTCAAGATNAACAGGCCCTTTCACTGACTGATNTGCACAGTTTGGATGATCTGTGGCCAGTGATGCGAGAAGAAGCCCAGCGCAAGGCCATGGAAGANCCCATTTTGGGCAGCTACTTTCACGCGACAATTTTGAATCATAAGACCTTTGGTGATGCACTGAGTTTTCGCCTAGCTAGCAAGCTAGATAACCCCATGCTGCCGACCATGCTCATACGAGACGTGATCGCCGAAGCGGCGGATGCGAATAACGACATCTTGAGTGCGGCAGCAATCGACATCATCGCCAACTATACCCGTGACCCAGCCTGCCGGGATCTGTCCAGCGCGTTTTTGCTGCTAAAGGGNTATCACGCACTGCAGGCCCACCGCATCGCACATTGGCTGTGGAGTCAGGAAAGACACACATTGGCGCAGTTTTTTCAAAACCAGATTAGCGTGACTCTGGGNGTGGACATTCACCCTGCTGCACGCATCGGCAGCGGCATTATGTTCGATCACGCNACGGGTATCGTCATTGGCGAAACCGCGGTCATCGAGGACGATGTGTCGGTNCTGCACTCTGTCACCCTNGGCGGAACCGGCAAAAGTGGCGGCGACCGCCACCCTAAAATCCGCAAGGGCGTCTTGCTTTCGGCAGGCTGCAAAATCATCGGCAATATCGAAATTGGCGAGAACGCAAAAGTAGGCGCTGGCAGCGTGGTGCTCGATGATGTGCCGCCAAACGTGACGGTGGCTGGCGTACCGGCAAAGATTGTCGGCAGAGTCAATGACGAGACCGTACCGGCCATCTCCATGGATTGACAGATGTTACTTGCGGACTAGGTTGAGAACTTTTCTTTGGCGCGAGCGATGATGGCGCGCATGGTCTCGACGCTTTGAGCGCCCGGCAGCAGATAGGCCCCACCCATCACATATCCCGGCACGCCAGAGACACCCAGTTCCGTAGCGCGATGCAGTTGAACATCGATTTCCTCGTTCAACCGCTGGCCAAGCTCACCTGTACCCTGCAATACCTCCTGTGCTTGACGCCCATGCAAACCATGAGGCTCTGCCAACGCAGCCAGTGTGGTGAAGTCGCCCACATCCTTGCCGTCGCNAAAGTAGGCCTGAAANANGGATTCAGCAATCTCATGCTGTGCATGCCAGCCGTGGCACTGACCTATCCATTCAACCAACCGGTGAGCCNTGCGNGTGTTTGGCGTCCGATCAATCAGGTCGTAGCGCAGTTCAATGTGNTGCGATGCTGCTTCCGCCAAGATCANTGCGGGAACCCGCCCCTTATCGCCCCTTGGGCCAAAGCGCGCGCGCAGCATCTCCGCCCGGTCCACGCCTCGGACCGGTAAATTCGGATACAGCATGTAGGGTCGCCANCGCAGGGTCACGNTGGGATCAATNTCAGAGTTTTCATCGCAAAGCGCCGCCTCAAGCCTGCGCTTACCGATAAAACACCAAGGACAAATGGCATCGGAAAATATTTCAATCTCAAGCATGATTTCGATCAGTCCTATTCAGTGCCAGAACGCTTTAACAGTGGAAAGTTGTATGCGGGTTTGCCAACATCAGTGATCAATATTCGCACAACCTAGGCGTCCAGTTTTAGTGTCATATCCGGCGANNTTTCTACTAACCGCTATCGGTGGTATCTGCGTCATCCTTGAATTTATNGGGCTGCNAGTGCCTTTGATGCCGNGCTTTTTCTTTTTTGCTCTAGTAGTGATTTNTTTGTCTTCAGCATCGCCNAGGCTGCACAAAAAAAAACTGTCCTATCCGGGTGTTGGCACTTTTTTGCANGAGGTTGAAGNCACGCGCCATCTCGGCCTTCGCGCAAGAATTGTCGCGACCCTAGGCCCTAGGTTCTGCTGCTCAACTTCTAGGAGGTACGAGCCGTGAGCGATGACGCAACTCGAGTCGCCGTCATGGGTGCAGTGGCTTATGACATCATTGGCAAAACCGACAAAATTTTTGATCGCAATGGCCCCGGCCTGAACTGCAAAGTCTCGACCCAACAGGAATTCTTCGGCGGCTGTGCCGGCAACATCNNCTATGGGCTAAAAGTCCTTGGTACGCGATGCTCACTTCTGTCGTTAGCAGGTGGCGAAGACTTCAGACGCTATGCCCAGCATTTGGGCTCTNNTTTATCCGGCGTGCTGTCGGTAANGGGTGCGCACTGCGCCNAAGCCAACATCATCACCGACCCAAACGGCACACAATTCACCGCTTTNTCACCGGGGCCNGAAGTTGATCGCGCCACTTGGGAAGCACATCTGGGCAACCAGTCATTCACCGCGCTAGATATGTTTGTCTGCATGCCATTNCCGGTGCCCTTTATGGAAAGGACGCTGGAAGTCGCCAAAACTGCTAACCCCAACATTTTTACTCTATGGGTGCCTGGGCAGTACGCCGACAGTATGAGCGAGGAAGANCTCCGCCGTGCTCTTGTGCNTTGCGACTTGCTCATTGGCAATGCGCATGAAATCAGCTACATCCGACAAAGCGCGCCCGGATGCTTGGCGGGCAAAAGCGTGATCGAAACCGACGGAGCAAGACCTGTTCGTACGGTTCTATCAGATGGGAATCAACGTACCCTGCCAACGCCACGAGTATCACCCACCGTGGANCCCACAGGCTGTGGCGACGCATTCGTCGCCGGACTGATACCCCAGTTGCTGCTGGCGTTAGATGCAGTTGGATCTCCGCACTGGGAGCAAAAAATCAACGCCATTGTGCGGGCGGGCATACATCAAGCCGGGCTGTGTNTAAGACAGCGCGGTTCGCAAACCTATACGCGCCGCTGATCTGAGCAGNATGCTCAGATCTTTGAAGNGNCCTATCCAATGGGCAATATTTCATGAACACAAAAGTGAACCAGCGCTGGCTAAGTGAGCAAGGCAGGGTGTCGCTNATGCATGGGCCTACACCCNTGGANCCGATGGATCGTTTGAGCGAAGAGCTAGGGGGCCCCCGNATCTGGCTAAAGCGCGACGACTGCACCGGTCTCGCAACCGGTGGCAACAAAACCCGCAAACTTGAATTCNTGATGGCCGAGGCCACAGAGCAAAACGCAGATACGGTGGTTACCTATGGCGCCGTGCAGTCGAACCATGCCCGGCAGACCGCGGCCGCCTGCGCCAAGCTGGGACTATCGTGTCACCTAGTGCTGAGTGAGCGCGTGCANTGGCCCTACGACAGCTATGCTCGGCAGGGCAATGTGCAATTGGACAAAATTTTTGGCGCACATCTGCATATCTGCTCGGTCGACGATGTCGCGTCACAGCGCGCAACACTGCTGCAGCACTTTGCTGATGCGGATCTGCGGGTATTTGAGATCCCTGCCGGTGGTTCCAGCCTGCGGGGCGCCTTGGGCTACAGCCAGTGCCTGCAGGAACTTGTCAGCCAATGCGAAGCCCAAGGCATTGCGCATGACATGATTGTCCACGCCTCGGCCAGCGCAGGCACCCAAGCGGGCCTTGCCTTCGGTCGGAGCCTGCTCGGCGTTGACTGCCATATTCTGGGAATCAATGTCTTTCACCCAGACCCTCAAACGCTCAAAGACCGTGTACGTAAATTAGCGGAGGACATGTTCAACGCTTGGCCGGCAGTGACAGCGCTGCAGCCGTTGCAAATTGACGTGAATCACGCCTACTTTGGAGACGGTTACGGACTGCCGACGCAGGCCTGTATCGAGGCAATTTCTATGGTCGCGCAACTTGAAGGTGTTTTGTTCGACCCGGTTTACTCCGGCAAGGCGTTGGCCGCATTAATCGACCAAATCAACCTTGGCAATTTCAGCCACTTGAACGACGTGGTGTTAGTCCACACAGGCGGCAGCGCGAGCTTGAGTGCTTACGTTGACGCCTTTGAGGACTAATCGCCGCCCACTAGCCGACGTACATACCGCCCCCTGGAAACAGCGTCTGGCCGTTGAAGTAACTGGATTCATCACTGGCCAGAAATAGTGCGGTGCTAGCAATCTCGCCCGCCTGACCCATCCGTTGCATGGGCGTCATTTGCATCACGGTTTCCATCCATTCCGGCGACTGACGGATATTTGCAGTCATCGGCGTTTCGATAAATCCCGGGCCAATGGCATTCACGCGGACATTGCTGGTGCTGTATTCCGTAGCGACGGTACTGGTCAGCATAATCACCGCAGCTTTAGACACACAGTAATCTGACGCGCCCGGTAAGGGACGCCGTCCAGCGATGGATGCAATGTTGACGATAGTGCCCTTTGTTTGCTGCGCCAGCATATGAGTAATGGCGATCTTGTTGGTGAGCATGACGCCAGTCACGTTTACCGCCATTACTTTTTCCCAGTCTTCCAACATGCGGTTGTGGAACATGCGCTCTTCAGGATCGGCCTCTATTTCGCTGACCTCGCCGCTAATATAGTCAGACGACGAAACACCTGCCGCGGCAAGCACCGTGTCTACCCGCCCATGCCGTGCTACCACGTCATTGAAAAGCGCTTGTTGACTCGCTTCGCAGGTAACGTCAACTTGAACAAATTCAATGCTAGCACCTCCTGCTGACATTTCTTCTGCGGCGTTCTTGCCTCGCTCCGCATTGATATCAGCAACCACCACGCTGGCTCCTTCGGCTGCATAACGCAGCGCACTTGCTCGGCCCAGTCCGCTGATGCCGCCGGTGATCACGGCAACTTTGTCAGTCAATAACCCCATAATAGTCCTCTCTCAAATTTTAAAAAAATACTGCTCGGTCAGACCCCTTCTCCGCCGCGCAGCGCTGTTAAAAGGCCCGGATAGCCGGGCTGGTCAATGTTAATCTGGTTAGCAACACACTCTCGCAAATGCGTTGCCAGACCGGGCGCGTCGAGCGCAATGCGTTTATCGCGCAGCCCTCGCACTAACTGCCAGCGCAGTTCGATCAAATCTTCGTCGCCGCTGTTGAGTAGCGTCTGCAAACCCGAGCACTCATGGTGCGCTGCCGCTTCGCCCAGCGCCAGTTCGCGCTGCACGATATCCAGCGAATTGCTGGCAACTCGCGACAAAAACTGAGTGCGGCCGGTTGTCTCGTGCATCACCTGCTCGCGCAGAAAATCGATAACGCTCTGGAGTAATTCGTCTGCTCGAGGCATATCAACCAGTCCGCCACTGCTCTCTGTCACGGCCAATGTTACCGGCCCGGGAATGAGAAGATTGACGCAATCGATTTGACACTCGGATGATCGGCGACCGATGCCGGGACGCTCAACGCTTTGGTCAGGACCGTTACGATAGTGTTCGGCCATGCCCAGACAGCCCACAGCCCACCAAAATGAGCCAAAGACCTGCCAAAATTTTACTGCCACACGGTCAACCGACTGCCCAGAGACCGACTCGTAACCGGCAAAAAAATCAGCCACCTCACCGAATCCGCCGACCGGCAAATGGGCGCGCCCGAAACGCCAAGAGTGGGTCAGCATCCAGCCAAGGTCGCGCATTGGGTCGCCAATATGAGCCACCTCCCAATCGAGCACTGCGACGATGCCGTCTTGATTAACCATGACGTTGCCGTTGCGGTAGTCGTTATGCACCAACGAAGGGCTATAGTTAGCGGGCAGATTGGCCAGCAGCCATTGAGCGGTATAGTCGATCATTGGTTGGGGTGTATCAAGTGCCTGATAACGCTCCCAAGTTTGGCGCACATATTCCTCAGGGCTTAGGTGCTGTAGATGCTCATCCAGTTCTGTGGCGACGAGGTCGATACTGTGAATACGCGCAAGGGTTTCACCGAACAAGTGGGCGAGCTTGGGACGTATAGCATCGAGTTCGGGCGCCTTGACAAT
>PBTJ01000102.1 GCA_002726925.1 Gammaproteobacteria bacterium
CCGCTGGGGATGACATACCTGCGCTTTCGCTTAGCGACCCGAAGTTAAACCAACCCGCCGTTGGCGGCTCGATAGCCGCCAGTCCTGAGCAAATAGCGGCCATGGAAACCTCACTAAACGCCCTGCACCCCTGGCGTAAGGGACCCTTTCAACTGGGATCGATACACATCGATACCGAGTGGCGCTCCGACTGGAAGTGGGATCGTCTGGCACCCGCCATGGGTAGCCTCGAGGGCCAACGGGTACTAGATATTGGCGGTGGTAACGGTTATTTCGGCTGGCGCATGTTGGGCGCTGGCGCTGATGCCGTCGTGGGCATCGACCCCACACTGCTGTTTTGTATGCAACACCGGGCCATGCAGCGCTTGTTTAATCACCCCAGCCATTGGGTACTACCGCTGGGCATTGAAGAGGTGCCCGCCACGACCACCTTCGACTGGGTACTGAGCATGGGAGTGCTGTATCACCGCAAAGACCCCATCGAGCATATACGGCAGATGTACGCGCTGACTAAATCTGGCGGTCAGTGCGTGATGGAGACCTTGATCGTTGACGCACGGCAAAGCCTCTATCCCGAAGGACGCTACGCACGCATGCGTAACGTTGGTGTGATTCCAAACCTTGATGATCTTAAACACTGGATGGGCGAGGCGGGCTACACCGGTATCCGAGTTGTCGATGTAACGCCGACTACTGTAAACGAACAGCGCGCCACACCTTGGATGCGCTTTGAGTCATTAGACAAAGGGCTGGATCCGCAGGACCCCTCACTCACCGTCGAGGGCCTGCCTGCGCCGCTGCGCGCGATGCTCATTGGCGAACGTTGACGCCTTCTAGCGCTAACAATGGCATGGTCTATACTCTCGTCGCACTATTAACCCACTCAACCTTTGCCTTGGACATACTATGCTCGGCATACCCACTTTAGAATTCCGTTTTCGCGGCAAGGCCAGCTTGCTGCTGGACATTTACTACTGCTTTATCGAACAAGGCTGCGCAGCCCTGCATCCCACGCAAATCGCTAAACATACGGGTATCAGCTTTGCAGAAGTGGCGCGGCGGTTGGACGCCACCCCCGAGCTGTTCGTGAAACTACCAACCCGTGCCGGAGATGTGACTCGCTATCGCATTACCTCTAGCACCGTCGCGCGCACTGCTGAAGAGGTTGAAGCACTGGTGCAGCAAAATGCCCAGCGTGAATCGCTACTGTTTTATGCCGTTGCGGCCATGGTCTTTTTAGCCCTGTTGGTCGTCGTGATGACCATCGTGCCGAACGTCTAAGACTTTTTTGCCTGAGACTCCTTGTCTGGGACCCATTACCTGAGGAAGAACCATGCCGGAACAACTTAGCGCTGAACTTGTGGCACTGCGTGAGCGCTGTGCGGCGTTTGCCAAGGATCAAATGCTGCCATTGGTCGGCAGTGATCACGCGAGCGCCGCAGCCCACGTGCGTGAAGCGTCCAAGGCGGCTGAGCTATTTGGCATGACTCAGCCAGCCAACGCGGCTGGACAGCTGGCGCTGTGCGTAGCGCGGGAAACCTTGGCCGCGGCGAATCCACCCGCGCTAGGTGCGGTATTTGGTCCAAGCGCTGGGGTGCTGGGCAGCGTCGGCGAGCCACTGGCCTCGACCCATCTGTCGCCACTGCTAGCCGGGGAAAAACGCGGCAGTTTTGGCTTTACCGAACCCGATGACGCCATCCCCACCACAGGGGTAATCGACGGTGATCGCTTGACCGTGAACGGTCAAAAGTCCTATGTCACCGGCGGCGCTGACGCCGATTTNATCAACGCTCTTGTGCGTATTGAAGGTCACGGGCCTTCCATGGTGGTAATCGATACCAACCTCAACGGCGTGATCTTAGAAAAGCGCTTTAACTCGCTAGATGGCAGTCACCACGCTGCTTTTCGCTTTGACAATNTTCGGGTGCCGGTAAGCCATGTGATTGGTGAACTGGGTCAGGGCCTGCCCAAGGCAATGCGGCAGATTGGCGATGTACGGCTGCTGTTTGCGGCGCAAGCCTGCGGCTACCTGATTTGGGTGATGGACCTGCTGCAGGAGCACCTGCAAAGCCCGGACAAGAGCGGCGCTGCGCGTGGCGANAAAGATGTGGTGCGCTGGCACTACGCCGACCTNCGCATTAAAGCCTTTGCAGCGCGCAGCATGCTATATCGCACCGCGCGTCTGGCCGATGCCGGCGAAAATATTGTTAACGAAGGCATGGCGTGCAAGGTATTTGCCACAGANTGCATTGGCGANGCCGTCGATACCGCAATCCAACTGGTCGGCGGCGGAGCCTTGGTGGACGATCATCCACTGGCGNTGCTGTATNAAAAAGTACGCGCTTGGCGACTCGCCGAAGGCGCCAGCGATATACTTCGCCTCAACATTGGCCGCGGTATATTAGAGCTGGGCAAGGGCCGAATCTAAGCGGCGGCATAAAATTCCTGTACGAACAACCCTCAACGTAACTTAGAGACTGACTATGCAAAACACGATCCGATGCCTTGGCGCCCTANTGCTGGGCCTGACCCTAACAGGCTGTACCTTCGTCTCGCTTACCGAAGCGGGCAGCGAAGTGGCGCAAAGCTCCGCGCAAGACGTCACTAATTGCACCTTGGTCGGCGATGTTTCCAGCCAAACCAAGGACAAAGTGCTCGTTGATCGCAGCACGGGCAAAGTAAAAGAAGAGCTCATCGTCTTGGCGCGCAATCGCGCAGCGGACATAGGCGCTACTGACCTAGTTGAAACCGGCGTCGAGGGCGGCTCTGCGACCTTTAAGGCCTATCGCTGCGACTAGTCGTGTCTCCCACGAGGTCGCTTTTTTGCCCGAACCGCTCGCGATTCTCTTCGCGACTCGCCGCAGATTTTTTAATGAGGGCATATACCGAACCCACACCACCGCGATTACGCTGGGCCGAGCAATAAGCCANCACTAATGGGTGCTGNGTTAGCCAATGCGCCACATAGCTTTTGAGCTTGGCCGGAGTGGGGCTGCGCAGGCCCTTACCATGACTGATCAACACACAGCGCCAGTTGTTCGCGTTGGCCCTGCTAATCAGNTGGTAAACATCGCTACGCGCTTCCTTTACCGTGCGCTGATGCAGGTCGAGCTCTCTGGCAATGTCGTAGCCGCCCTTGCGTAGCTTGTCNAACACCGCAAGCTGAATACCGTCTTGGCGCCACTCCAATACTTCTAGCGGGTCGCGGGGTTTCACTTCGCCGAGGGTTAAAAAGTTGGTGGCATCTTCTTCGGTTTGAAATTCTTCGGCAGCGCGACGTCGCGCTTCGATCTCTTCAGCACTTAGGCGCTGAGGTGCTGCGAAGGTTTGCTTACCTTTGCCTTTGCCTTTGCCTTTGCCTTTGCCCTTACTCGGACTCAGAGGCTGTACATCTTGCATCGCCGAAGCAAAGTCATCGAACTCGCCGTCGGATGCCATGCCGTCTCCTGGCTGGTTGTTTTCAGGCTTACGCTGCATGTTGGTCTTCCTGATACTCCTTGCGCTGAACTCGCCGTATTTAGCTGCTTAGCATTTCGATACTAGGGAACCGATCCGAGCGAGTGCCTGTTTGAGATCGATTGTCCTGACGATGATAAGTAAATACCGCCGACAGTTTTACCGCATCTGACTCGTTGCGGCCCGCCGCGTGTAACAGGCGGCAGTGAAACAGCAGCACATCACCGGCCTGTAGCTCCACCGCTTCGGCACGCTGTATGAGTGCCTGGTTTTCCGACAGCTCTGGGAGCAAAAATAAGTCCGCATCGAGTCGCTGGGCCGCGAGGTCCAGCGTATGCGTGCCGGGGATAACCCAAAGCCCGCCGTTCTCTTGGGTCTCTTGGCCGAGCGCGAACCAGGCCGAGATCAGCTCTGGCCGCTCATAAGACCAGTAGCGCACATCTTGATGCCATAGGGTGGCGCTGGAAAACCCAGGATGCTTGGTCATGATGCAATTGTGATGACACTGCGAAAGACAAAAAGAGCCCGCCAGAAAATAGCCCAGCACCTCGGCAACTTGGACATTGGCCGCCAATGCCTTGAACTCGTCAGAGCGTGCATAGGCATGCAGCAAACGTCTTGGGGTTCTACCGCCAGGAGCTGATCGGTCTGCTGGTGCACCGGGATACCCAAGATCGGCTTCAAATTCTGCTGGCCCCACCGTGGGGTCTATGGCGTCACGAATCTGATCTATTAGACGCGATCTCTCTGCCTGACCGATGACACCGGGCAGCACGACATAACCTCGATCGGCAAATTCTGCCTGCAACTGCTCTAGCTGAGCGTCTGTGGAATTGAACATTTGCTCGCCGCCGGCGTGAATAAGCACAAAAGTCAGTGCGCCGTTAACGTTTCTTGTAACAGGGGATCACCATTCACGGTGATCTTTAGCTCACCGCTGTCGGCCCAGTAACGCGCTTCTATGTAGTGATGCTCCTCCCATTCCAGTTCGACATTGGTCCACACGTATTGCGGTTGCTTGTCCGAAGCACCGCGGCGTTTGCGCAGGCATCCGTCTAGCCATAGCTCAATGGCGCCGTCATCGGTGAGGATAAATTCAAAGGTTTTATGTCGGTGATTGAAGGTCAATGTCTGCGACATTGGAAACTCCTACTGCTCTACAGATACATCCCTAGCATAGCAGCGCGATCTTCTCAGTCGCTGTGAATTTTCTTAACAACTGTTGTTTTTCTAGCCGTAGTATTTGCTACCTCATATCCAATTTAGGAAGGGCCATGGCCGACGCTGCAATAGAGCCTGCAAATTTCGCCAAAGTGCTGAAATCACGAGAAGTCATCGCCTTGGGTTTCGGCGCCATGATCGGCTGGAGCTGGGTGCTGATGACTGGCGTCTGGCTCACCAACGCCGGCACGCTGGGTACCCTAATCGCCTTCGGCCTAGGCGGCTTTGCCGTGGCACTCATTGGCCTGACCTACAGCGAACTGGCATCGGCAATGCCCAAGGCCGGCGGGGAACATGTTTATACCCTGCGCGCCCTCGGCCATCGCTGGTCCTTTGCTTGTACTTGGGCACTACTTTTTTCCTATGTGAACGTATGTCTGTTTGAGGCGGTAGCGTTGCCCAGTGCTATTGAATATCTGTTACCTGACATACGCATGGGCACGCTGTGGACTTTCGTCGGCAGTGACGTGGATTTAGGCTTTGTGTTAATCGGATCCAGCGCTGCGGCACTGGTGACCTGGGTCAATATCCTAGGCATTCGAACTGCGGCCATATTGCAGAGCATCGTCACGGTTTTGATCGTGATTTCTGGGGCGCTGTTGATTAGTGGTGCAGCACTTTTCGGAGATTTTGAAAACGCCAAACCGCTGCTCGCTACGCCTGCTACGGGCATTATCTCGGTACTCATTATGGTGCCGGCCCTGCTGGTGGGTTTCGACGTGATTCCGCAGTCTGCTGAAGAGATAGATTTGCCACCCAACACGATCGGCAAGCTGCTGGTAATCAGCGTCGCCTGCGCGGTGGCCTGGTATGTGTTGATCGCCTTCGCCGTAGGTCTAGCACTGACCTCAGAACAACAGGCGACGAGCACCATGGCCACTGCCGATGCGGCCCAATCGCTGTGGCAGCACCCGTGGGCAGGCGCGCTGCTGGTACTGGGGGGTATCGGCGGCATCATGACCAGCTGGAATGCTTTCGTGGTAGGCGGTTCGCGCGTGCTCTACGCCTTAGCCAAGTCTGACCACGTGCCTAGGGTCTTCGCACGCTTGCACCCCAAATACAAAACACCCTATGTGGGCATCGCCGCCATCGGTCTGCTGAGCATGGTCGCGCCACTGTTCGGCAAAACAATTTTGGTCTGGCTGATCAACAGCGGCAGCTTCGCCACCACTATCGCTTTTCTGTTCGTCGCCATCTCCTTTCTCGTGCTGCGCAAAACAGAACCGGACATGCCGCGACCGTTCAAGGTCAGTCATCCGCGGCTGGTGGGCTACGGCGCGGTCATACTGTCCATTGGGTTGCTCGGCGCCTTCATGCCGTGGAGTGCCAGTTCGCTGCAGTGGCCACACGAATGGCTCACCATCGTGGTATGGAGTTGTTTGGGTCTGGTGCTGCTTGCACGCTATGAGTTTCTGAAGGCACGCGCTGTCTAGGTGAGCGTCAGCACCATGAACAAATTGCTGCGCTCGTAGCGCTCGTCCTTGGCAGCTGGCTGCGCAACAAAGCCTGCATCGCGATACACGGTTAGGGCGGGCGTCAAAATGTCATTAGTCGACAGCACCACCTCGTTAGCACCTTGGTCTCTGGCATAGTCTATGGCATGAGCCAGTAGCCCCTTACCCAGTCCACGACCTTGCAAACTGGGATCAACCGCCATTTTCGCCAGCTCAAAGCGTGCCACGCCGCCGCCAGCATGAAATGCCTTGGGCACCATCGCCGCCGTACCTACGACCTGCTCATCGATCAACAAAAAAAATATTTCGCCACCAGGCTCGATGGCGTAGGCCTCTGGATAATCTAGCGCCGCGCGATCTTCGTCTTCGATCCGAAAGTACTGCTCGATCCATTGATAATTGAGCCGTGCGAAGTCCGCCGCGAAGTCAGGGCTATAGCCTATTATGTGCACCGATGGCCCTCCCTCATGTCCTGTTCTGAAGCCCCTAGTGTTAGTGGGCTGGCTGCACGTCCTCTGCTAACCAGCGCAAGATCGATGGGTTCTCTTCCTGAGGGTAGGTGTGCGAGAGGTTTTCAATCTCGCGATACAACACCTTGGCTCCCGCAGCGCTTATCGCGATATTGGCTTCTTGCGCCACGCTCACAGGGAACATCCAGTCCAGCGCGCCGTGCATTAAGTAAATGGGCAGACCCTGCACTCGGGTCGGGTCGACGACTTCCATCAGCATTGGGTGGAATGAGGCCGAGCAAGGCGCGAGGTGGGTAAACGGCGAATCTGCCTGCAGACCGCTGACATAGCTGAAGGTGCCGCCGTCAGACATGCCAGTGAGCAAAATGCGCTGGGTATCGACGTTCCAATGTTCCTTGGCATAGGCCACCAGGCCATGCAGACGCTGGCTGTCTGCTTCTGGATTCATCAACGACCAAGTGCGATCTGTTGAGGTTGGCGCAATCAAAATACATGGATCAGAGCGCACGGCGCGCAGCCACGACCACAAGAATTGCCGCCCATGCCCGCTACCGCCATGTAGGGCTACCACTAAGGGCAGCGTCTCCCCTTGGTAGTACTCGGGCACATAGACCGAGAAACCAGCGCGCTGGTCTGAGGCGTTGTCGGCATGCATCACCCCCACATTCGGTTTTTCTGGATCTGCCTCCATCAGCTTTCGCTGTAGCTCTTCATCTTCACGCACGTCGGACTCAAGATAAAAACGGTTCACTGGCGGTAGCATGGCGGCCAACGGATAGGCGGCGGCGTAGGCCTGGGTGGCCAATCCCATGGCGCGATAGGCGGCCATAGGTGGTTCGGTTTGATCCATGGCCGAGGCAAACCCGTCAAAGGCGCGCAGCGCGAGTGTGGTCGCCATGTTGGCGTGCAAGGAGAATGCCTCAAGATGATCGGGCCACTGAGCTTGCGTGAAAACCTGCCTGCCCTCTTCCAACGGGTCGCGATAGGGCGCAATAGCAGCAACGACCTCTTGCAGGGCCGGCGGGTGCATCAACCGACCGGCCTGATTCAGGGCATCCAAGGCGTGCAATAAGGGCAAAATTAACGCAGTGGTCGCTTCCAACAATTCATCGGTATCACTCAAGGCGCTGTCTCTCTGTTTTTTGCCAGTTTACTAGGCATCACTGCCTCCACAAGGGCGGCTTAACGCGATCTGACCTCGCGCTGGTTGCCATCGCGGCTGCAATCTTCACAGACTCTGCACGCCGGAAAACGCATGCTCGATTTGTTACCGCCCCGTTTGGGCAATCAAAACGTTTGTGCAGGCTCGATATGAATCAAATCAACACTTTAGCGGCGACCAACCAAGCCCCCTACTATCTGCCGCTCGCAGATGAGGTGGGGGTGTTTGAAGCAGCCTATGCCTCGCGCCTGCCGATACTGCTCAAGGGACC
>PBTJ01000103.1 GCA_002726925.1 Gammaproteobacteria bacterium
CTTCTCCCCCGCGGCCGAAAATAAAGGGGTCACCACCCTTGAGCCGAACAACTTTCTTGCCCCGAAGAGCCTCTTCAATGAGGCGCTCATTGATCGCTGCCTGCATCTGCGTGCCGCTGGGCCTTTCACGGCCTGATTGTTGGAAGACGCTGCCCCAGCCCTTTGCACCAGCTTCTTCTCGTGGGCCTTGCTTACCTACGTCTACCAGTTCGACATCTCGTCGAGCGTATTCGAGTAGTCTAGGATCTATCAGCTTGTCGTACATCAGCACGTCTGCACTTTGGATGGCACGCAAACCACGAAGAGTAATTAAATCTGGGTCACCAGGGCCTGCGCCAACCAACACGATCTCGCCACCTGCACGCTGCCGCGAGAGCATCTGCTGCGCTTCGCCAACCGCCTCATCNACATTACCCTGCATTGCTNTTGTGGCGGCAGAACTGGAAAATACNNCNTCCCAAAAGCCCTTGCGCGCATCNACATTGGGCAGCGACTGTTTGACCTCGGAACGAAGCCGCCCGGCTAGCTCCGCCANTCGACCAAGCCCTTGTGGCAAACGCGTTTCAATCCAGCCGCGCACGCTGCGTGACAAAGTCGGCGACTGGCCCATGCTCGATACCGCGACCAAGATCGGAAAACGATCGATAATCGCAGGGAAAATAATCGTGCACAGTTCGGTGCGATCAACGCAGTTCACCAANACCCTTTCATCAAGTGCACGTGCAAACACCGATTCGCTAACTTGCGGAGCATTGGTTGCACTGATCACAAGGCGCAGACCTGCGTGTATGGCTTCCGGGTAAAACTCCCGACGCTCGATGATGAGTTTCTCCGCATNGTGCATACGCTGGATTTCTGCATCAATCTGCGGCGCGATAACGGTGATTTGGGCGCCCGCGCGCACTAGCCAACGCAGCTTTCGTGCGGCGGTTTGCCCGGCTCCAACCACCAAACATTGGGCGCCTTGCAGCCGGTGAAAAAGCGGCAGATAAAACACGTTAGCTTAGGCTANGTTTGTTTTCATGGATTCAGCGACCACTGTGTTGCACCACCCAGATAGCTCTGCAGCGCATCAGGCACGGTGATCAGGCCCNCGCCCTGCTGATAGTTCTCGAGCANGGCCACGAGCGTTCNACCGACGGCTAAACCTGAACCGTTGAGGGTGTGCAGCAAATGAATATCGCCCTTGTCATCGCGATAGCGCGCCTGCATGCGCCGCGCCTGAAAATCCAGAAAGTTACTGCACGAAGAAATCTCGCGATATTGATTCTGACTCGGNAACCACACTTCAAGATCAATNGTTTTTGCCGAGGCAAAACTGAGATCNCCNCCACAAAGCACCATGGATCGATAGGGCAGNTCGAGCTGCTGCAAAACAGCTTCGGCATGCCCGGTTAACGCCGCTAGCGTATCCCATGAAGTTTCCGGGTGAACCAGCTGAACAAGTTCCACTTTTTCGAATTGGTGCTGTCGGATCATGCCTCGCGTGTCTCTGCCGTAGCTGCCTGCCTCGCTGCGAAAGCATGGCGTGTGGCAAACATGGCGAANCGGTAGCTCTGGCTCGGCAAGAATCTCACCACGATACAAATTGGTCACAGGCACTTCAGCTGTGGGAATCAAGTACAGATCTTGCTCACCGTCGATACGGAACATATCTTCAGCCGCCTTGGGCAACTGACCGGTACCCCGCGCGCTNTCGGCATTGACAATATAGGGGACATATACCTCTTCATAGCCGTGCTGCTGGGTATGAAGATCCAACATAAATTGTGTCAGCGCTCTATGCAGCCTCGCCATGGCGCCTCGCATCACGACAAAACGCGATCCGGTTATTTTTGCTGCAGTTTCAAAGTCCAACCCCCCGGACGCCGCCAGATCCACATGATCCATCGGTTCTTGCACCGAACTGCTCGGCCTGCCCCAAGTGCGCAGCAATTCGTTGTCATCCTCACTCTTGCCTGCTGGGACGGATTCATGAGGCAGATTAGGCAAAGACATCAACAAGTCCTGCATCGCGTCCTGAACGCTGCCAAAAGCAGCTTTGGATTGAACGAGACGTTCACCTAGATCNCCAACCTCAGCGAGCAATGGCGCTATGTCTTCGCCCGCGGCTTTCGCCTTACCGATAGACTTGGATTTGACGTTGCGCTCATTTTGCAAATCTTCGGTTTGCTGCTGCAGGGTTTTTCGCTGCTCTTCTAGGGCAGTAAACGCGTCCACGTCAAAGGTATAACCTTTGACCTGAAGCAACGTTGCGATCTGCTGGGGATTGGTGCGCAGCAGCTTGATGTCTAACATTTTGGCATCCGTAATTCGTCAGTTTGGGACTTCANCAGTGTCACAGGCCAAAGGCTTGCTCAACTAGCNGCCAATAGGACAGGGCAAAACCTGAAGTCGCAGCAGGGGCTATGTTTGGCCCGCNTCCTCGTCCGCTGCCGNTANTGCAGCCAGCCGGTCGCGGATTTTACNCTCCAGCCCTGCGCCCGCAGGATGATAGAACGTCGCTGGTTGCAATTCATCTGGAAAGTAGTTTTCTCCTGCGGCATACGCCCCAACGTCCGCTAGCAATTCGTTATGTGCATGCCGATANCCCTGCCCATAGTCCATTTGCNGCATCAGGTTCGTTGGGGCATTACGCAAATGCATGGGCACCTCATAGGACGGTGTCTGACGCACAAATGCCATAGCTTCTTTAAACGCCGCATACGCAGCGTCACTTTTTGGCACGCTGGCCATATACAAGACCGCTTGTGCCAATGCCANTTCACCTTCCGGAGAGCCTAGCCGTTCAAAGGTAGCCAACGCGGACTCGGCGAGCTGCAGCGCACGCGGATCGGCATTGCCAATATCCTCGCTGGCGATACGTAACAGCCTTCGCCCAAGGTAACGCGGGTCTGCGCCGCCATCGAGCATGCGGCAGAACCAATACAGCGCNGCATCTGGTGCGCTACCACGCACAGATTTATGCAGGGCAGATATCTGCTCATAAAAAATATCGCCGCCCTTATCAAAACGCCGCAGNTGCTCACCCGATGCCGCTGCCAAGGTTTCGGACAATATTTCGTCGTCGGCCAACTGCGCAGCAATCTCTAAAATGTTCAATAGCCTGCGCGCGTCACCGTCGGCTAAGGCGATCAACTGCTGACAAACGAGCTGCGACATAGACCTGTCGAGTAACNCAAGTCCGCGGCTAATTACCTGCATCAGCGCGTCTTCATCAAGGCGTTTAAGGACATATACCCGTGCCCTGGAGAGCAGCGCTGCATTCACCTCAAACGAGGGATTTTCTGTAGTAGCGCCTATAAANGTCACGGTGCCTGCTTCAACGTGNGGCAAGAAAGCGTCTTGCTGTGATTTATTGAAGCGGTGCACCTCATCGACAAACANAACCGTTCGCCGATTCTTGACTAAGTGTTGCTCGGCAAGGGCTACCGCGGCACGAATCTCTTTTACTCCACTAAGCACAGCAGAAACACTGATCCACTCACAGCCGGCCTCGGCTGCTAGCAGTTTGGCCAGGGTCGTTTTACCGGTACCTGGAGGCCCCCAGAGAAGCAACGAGTGAATTTGCCCCCGCGCGACTAATCCACCTAAGGGTTTGTCCGCAGCGAGCAGGTGTCGTTGTCCAACATATTCGCTCAAGGTTTGCGGTCTAAGCCGATCGGCCAATGGCCGATGATCAATCGAATTGGCTGCTTGGCCGCGCATTTGATCTGCAAATAGATCAGTCACGGATCACATCCGTGCCCTTCGGTACCGTCAGTTCAAAGAGCGCCGGTGAGAGGTTTTGATCGACGAGCACATTCGCAAAGCGAATCTGAGTTTGTTGTCCCTGCCAGTCGAGTATCCGCAGCGCATCAAGCCGGCCTTGTGCAAAGACAATCTCAAGACTTTTAAACAGCTCTGAAGACCCCTTGGGAACCAATCGAAACACTTTGATGCCTGCGCTAACAATCTGAGTAACCTGATAACCCATAGACAGGATACGTTCAGGATGTATTAACAGACTGGCGGGTGTTGCAGTCTGGCCAGCTGCGGTTTTTCGAATCGTCAACTGAGCTAAATCCTCGTCGTAGATCTCAGTACGCTCGGGACTCACGATAATTACTTGCGCGAAAGGCGCGTCTACCTGCCAACGCAGCTTTGGTTTGGCCAGAGCCATACTGCCNTTGCTCGACTCGACGATCACGCCGTTGGCGTAGATGTTTTGCACGAAGTCCGACTGCATCCCCTCGAGCTGGCTCATATAGGCAATGAGTTCTTCGGATGCGATTTTCGCCTGCAGGGGTAAAGCAAGGAGCATTAGCAAAATCGCCATTCCGCGGCACAACTGNACAACCTTACTGGGCATTACGATCTGGCACGAGGACTTCGCGGCTGCCATTGGTGTTCATTGCCGACACCACACCGGCGGCTTCCATGGTCTCAATCAACCGNGCTGCGCGGTTGTAGCCAATGCGTAACTTACGCTGCACAGCGGAAATTGAAGCCCGGCGTGATTCCAGCACAAAGGCCACCGCTTCATCGTAAAGTTCGTCAGATTGTTCCGCATCATCATCCGCTTCGATTTTCACAAACGCTTCGCCATTGGTTTGTGCGACAACAATTTCTTCTAGGTAGTCTGGCGCTCCTCGCTGCTTCCAGTCCTCGACCACGCGATGTACTTCGTCGTCGGAGACGAAGGCGCCGTGGACACGCTGGGGCAGCGCTGTACCGGGTGGCANATACAGCATGTCGCCGTGGCCGAGAAGTTGCTCAGCTCCACCCTGGTCGAGAATGGTGCGCGAGTCGATTCGTGATGACACTTGGAAACTCATCCGCGTGGGGATGTTGGCCTTAATCAGGCCGGTAATCACATCNACCGATGGTCGCTGNGTGGCCAATATCAAGTGTATGCCTGCAGCGCGGGCTTTTTGCGCAATCCGAGCGATCAATTGTTCAACCTTCTTACCAACGATCATCATCATGTCGGCGAATTCATCGATAACAATGACAATAGCGGGCAGTGCCTCTAGGTCTGGGGCCTCCTCAAGTTCAGAAGCCCATAGCGGGTCTTTGATGGGCTCGCCCTTAGCAATAGCGTCTCTTACCTGCCGNTTGAATCCTGCGANATTGCGCACACCGAGCGCGGCCATCAAACGATACCGTCGCTCCATTTCGCCTACCGCCCAGTTCAGTGCATGAGCAGCTTCTTTCATGTCAGTGACCACTGGCGTCAACAGATGGGGAATGCCTTCGTAGATCGATAGTTCCAGCATTTTCGGATCGACAAGAATCAAGCGCACNTGCTCTGGAGTTGCCTTCAGCAAAATGCTGAGCAGCATCGAATTCACACCCACTGATTTGCCCGACCCCGTGGTGCCAGCGACCAACAGGTGGGGCATGCGTGCAATATCNGCAACGATGGTNGCCCCCGCTATATCCTTGCCNAGTGCCAACGCCAGATGGCTGCTGGCGTCCTGAAATGCAGATGAGTTGATGACTTCGCGCAGCTGCACCATCTCGCGATGCTCATTCGGTATTTCGATACCAACATAGGGTTTGCCGGGAATCACCTCCACGATCCGCACGCTGATCACGGCAAGCGAACGCGCCAAGTCCTTAGCCAGCCCGCTGATCTTCTGCACTTTCACACCCGCAGCAGGCTGAATTTCAAAGCGTGTTATCACGGGACCGGGCAGCACCGATACGACCACGGCTTCAACATTAAAATCCGCCAGCTTCAGTTCAAGTTGCTTCGACATCGCCTCAAGGGCATCTGCACTGTAACCACGGCTGCTGTCTCCCGCTGGCTGATCAAGCAAATCCACATCGGGAAGCTCGTTCACACTTTGACTATCGAAGAGCCGTTTTTGCTGAGTTTTACCTGTTGGCTTACGCTCTGTGGCGACGGGCAGTATTTCTAGCGAACTGCTTTGCGGTGCTACTGGTGAACCAGCGGCTTGCTGTTTGCTCTCAAGAGTCGCGGCCAATTCTGCTTTGCGCTTTTGCGCCGTCTCGGGTTCCAACTTGGACTGTCGACGCCGCTCCAATGCGGCGAGGCGCCGATCATTGAGGCGGTCGTAAAGCTGACTTGCCCGATGCCAAAGATACGTTAAGCCGCGGCCAATGTTCTCGGTGATTTCCAACCATGAAAAGCCAACCGCCGCTTGCGCACCGATCAATGCACCGGCAGCGCAAAGCACGGTTAATCCCACTGTGCCGAATACTTCAGCGCCAGTGGCACCCAATGCCTGGCCGAACATACCTCCAGAGCCGGAAGGCAGTGAGGTACCACTAGCATTGTGCAGATACATAAGAACGCAGGCGCATAAAAACGAGGCTATCCAGCCGCTGGCGCGCACGCCAAGAACCAGTGCACTGGTTTTAACTGCGCTCATGCGCAGGAGTCTCAATGCCCAGTAAATCAGGCCCAGGGGCAGCAGGTAGGCCACCCAACCGAACAAAAATAACAGGATATCCGCAAGGTAGGCGCCGCTGACGCCAACGAGGTTATCAATGCTGGTGTTGCCACCAGTATAAGTGAAAGAAGGATCCTCAGGAGAGTAGGAGCCTATAGCCAAAAGCAGAAAGCAGGCCAAGGTGCCGATGAGCACCAAAAACATTTCACGCAGCGGCAGGGAGCGGTTAGTAGCTGGCGACGTCACATCAGTATCCTCAACGGTAGACGAAAGTGTACGCACTCGCCGTTTTTGGCACAAATAGGCACAATGGCGCGAGCCCGTCGCGGCACACCGCCACGTCGTTACCCGCCATCATAAAAATGGATAAGCGCCATGCGTGCAGACAAGACAAAAGTCATTAACGAAATTTGGGATGACGCCCGCATCGACAGTTTTTTGCACAAAGAACCCTTGGGCGGTGAGCCCGCTGAGTTCAGTCAGTTACTGCATGCTTATCGCAGCATGCGCGTCAGCGACTTCGAAATATTTCTACAGCGCTTTAAACTCAAAGGTGGTGATATCAATGCCGCGAACAAGGCTGGGCAAAGTCTGCGAGACATCGTTGCAGGCCATCCAAAATCGGCTGACTTCTTAGCTCTACTGGAACGATGATCTACAGCAGTGCCGTCCCTTGCTTACCTACGCCCTGACAAAGTTGGCTTCCCTGACCCCGAACTTGCTCTAGCAGAACCGGAAGGCTTAGTGGCTGCTGGCGGCAACCTGACGCCTGAGTGGCTCGTCGAGGCCTACGCCTTGGGCATTTTTCCGTGGTTCGAGCGTGATGAAGGCCCCATTTATTGGTGGAGTCCTGCTGAGCGGGCTGTGATGAAACCAGGCACCATGCGCGTAACACGCAGTCTGTCTAAGCGGATTCGTAATGCTGGGTTTAGCGTGTCGTTTGACGACTGTTTCGACTCGGTGATCGAGGCCTGCGCTCGGTCTAGAGACGCGTCCTTTGGAACATGGATAACACCCAAAATGCAGGCTGCTTACTGCGAACTCCATCGCTGCGGGATCGCCCACAGTGTCGAGGTCTGGCACGCAGAAGACCTCGTTGGCGGGCTGTATGGTGTTTCTCTAGGCAGCATGTTTTTTGGCGAGTCGATGTTCTCGACACAAGCCGATGCCTCCAAGATCGCTTTCTACCACTTGGAGCAACGACTGCAGGCCTGGGACTTCACCTTGCTCGATTGCCAGATGATGACTCCGCATCTTGCTTCCTTAGGCGTCGCGCCGATGGTTCGCGCAGATTTTTTGGCGCTACTTCAGCGCAACGACCTGAGCCGGACACGACTGGGTCGCTGGCGACTGGATGATCTTGCTGTAACGCCACAGGGCAGCTGCTGATGAGTTCTGATACAGACTCAGATACCGAACAAGAAGCGCCGCTGGATTTCTATCTAACGCCAGCACACCCATGCTCTTACTTGGACCGCAGCGACGCGCAAACCCTATTTGCTGATCCTCGGCGCATCATCACCAGTTCCAGTTACCAGCGATTATCGGACTTCGGGTTCAGGCGCAGCGGTGGCCATTTGTACCGGCCGCGCTGCAATCATTGCCAGGCCTGTATTGCGGTTCGGGTACCCGTGAGTCAATTCCATGCAACCCGAGGCCAGAAGCGCAACCGGCGCCGCAACGATGATCTGCGCGTCGCGGTAGAGCCAGCCAGATTCACCCAACGTCACTATCACCTCTATGAGCGCTATATCAGCCTGCGACATACCGATGGCGATATGTATCCGCCGAGCGAGGATCAGTATCGATCATTCCTGCTGTCCGCGTGGGCCAATACGTCATTTATCTGCACTTATGAGGGACAGCGACTGTTGAGCGTTGCGGTAACAGATCAATTGGAAGATGGCCTGTCGGCGGTGTACACATTCTTCGAACCAAACGCGCAGCGCCGCGGACTGGGGGTTTTCAGTATCCTGCAGCAGATCGAGGTATGTCGCTCGCTCGGTTTGTCATATGTCTATCTTGGCTATTGGATTAAGGAATCACCGAAAATGTCGTACAAAAGCCAATACCGACCGCTGCAAATGTACATTGATGGGCGCTGGCTGACCCTCACGTAATTGCCTGCAGTAAGGAAGCAGGCGCCCCCCTTCAATTTACGCCGCCCTTCTGGCACCATCGCGCTCCTCAAAAACACGCAAGAGGCCGCATGGCGAAAGAAGAACAGATCGAAATGGACGGTACCATTATCGATACCCTGCCCAACACGATGTTTCGCGTCGAGCTAGAGAACGGACATACCGTCACTGCTCATATCTCTGGAAAGATGCGCAAGAACTACATTCGAATCCTGACCGGTGACAAGGTCAAAGTAGAGCTGACTCCCTATGACTTGAGTAAGGGGCGCATTACATTTCGTATGTAGGTAATCCCAAACACAGGCCTCTTTCGGTCAAAGCGCTTTTTTGGCGCTTTTGTTCGCATCAGCATTAAACGGCCGGAGAGACCCCTGAAATCTCGACAACTAGGCTTCCGCGGCCGACAGCACCTCGATACTTAGCTCATTATCCTCAATACCTACCCGAACGGTGCCGCCTGAGATAAGGTCACCGAACAATAGGTCTTCAGCCAACTGACGCTTGATTTTCTCTTGAATCAACCGCTGCATGGGCCGAGCACCCATTTTCTCGTCGTAGCCTTCACGCGCTAGCCACTCACGGGCTTCTTCGTCGACCTCCAGAGTAACCCGCTTCTCGTCTAGCTGTGCCTGCAGTTCGGTCAAGAACTTGTCGACAACGGTCTTCACGACTTCGATGTTCAACGCACTGAACTGCACAATCGCATCAAGGCGGTTTCTAAATTCAGGCGTGAACATGCGCCGAATCACTTCCATGCCGTCGCTGGTGTTGTCTTGTTCCGCAAATCCTATGGATGGGCGCCCCATCTCATGCGCTCCGGCGTTCGTGGTCATGATCAAGACCACGTTACGAAAATCCGCCTTGCGGCCGTTGTTGTCAGTCAGGGTGCCGTGATCCATTACCTGTAACAGAAGGTTGAAGACCTCTGGGTGGGCCTTCTCGATTTCATCTAACAACACAATTGAGTGCGGATGCTTTGTTACCGCCTCGGTGAGTAGCCCGCCTTGATCGAACCCAACATACCCCGGCGGTGCCCCAATCAGGCGCGAGACCGTGTGACGCTCCATATATTCGGACATATCGTAGCGCAGCAGTTCTACGCCCATACTATGCGCCAGCTGTTTCGAAACCTCTGTCTTACCAACGCCCGTTGGACCTGCAAATAGGAAGGAGCCGATTGGTTTTTCGCCGCTCTTCAAACCAGCGCGAGACAATTTAATGGCGGAAGACAATTGTTCAATAGCTTCGTCCTGGCCAAAGACGGCCATTTTCAGATTGCCCTCTAAATCTCGCAAAGACGCTTTGTCCGAAGAAGTCACCTGCGACGATGGAATACGCGCAATCTTGGCGACCACTTGCTCCACATCCGCTGGACCAATGCTCTTTTTGCGCTTGCTAGGGGGCTGCAATTGCTGAGCTGCCCCGGCTTCGTCGACCACATCGATGGCCTTATCGGGCATAAACCGGTCATTGATGTATTTGGCCGCTAACTCCGACGCGGTTCTTAGGGCTTTGTCGGTGTATCGCAAATTGTAGTGCTCTTCAAAACGCGACTTCAGACCTTTCAAAATACGATAAGTATCGTCGACGTCAGGCTCTAAGACGTCGATTTTTTGAAAACGACGCGACAGCGCACGGTCTTTGTCGAATATGCCGCGATACTCTTGGTAGGTTGTTGAACCCATGCAGCGCATCTGCCCAGAGGTGAGCAAGGGTTTGAGCAGATTGGAGGCATCCATTACCCCGCCGGATGCCGCACCGGCCCCAATGATGGTATGAATCTCGTCAATAAAAAGAATCGACCCTTCGGTTTCCTTAAGCTCGGCCAATACTGCTTTGAAGCGTTTTTCGAAGTCACCACGATATTTGGTGCCAGCAACCAGCGCGCCTAAATCAAGAGAGTAAATGGTGCTGCCCGCCACCACTTCTGGCACCTTTTCGTCGACGATGCGTTTTGCCAAACCCTCCGCAATCGCCGTTTTACCAACGCCGGACTCACCTACCAGCAGTGGATTATTTTTGCGTCGACGACAAATGATTTGAATAACGCGCTCGAGTTCTTCGGCACGACCGACTAAGGGATCTATCCGCCCTGCTCTGGCCTCTTCGTTGAGATCCGTTGCATAGAGCTGCAGTGCCTTGGGACCTGCCTCGCCGGGCTCGTCACCGCCGTCGCC
>PBTJ01000012.1 GCA_002726925.1 Gammaproteobacteria bacterium
AAATCTGGATAGCAGGCCCGTCCTAAGATCTCGTCTTCGTTAGGATTGACTGGCACAACCTCGTAACCGGCCTGTAGAAGATACTCGGCCACACCGAAGCTCGGTCGGGCAGGGTTGCTGGATAGGCCGACGACGGCGATACGTCCGCCCGCAAGGCACCGCTTTATCGCATCGTCTGACTGCCACTGAGATAGCTCCATGCTGTCTGCGCCGTGCGTTTAAGCGAACCGCGGAATGGTGAGATCCCGCTCGGCTAAGAAGTCTGGGTTATACAGCCGCGACTGGTACTTGCTGCCACCATCGCAAAGAATGGTCACGATGGTGTGGCCGGGACCTAGGTCCTTGGCGATCTTTACTGCCGCTCCGAGATTGATGCCGGAGCTGGAGCCAAAGAACCATCCCTCTTGTTGGAGCATTCGATACACCATGTCGACCATTTCTTGATCGTCCACCTGAATCGCGTCATCGATCTTCGCCGGAGCCAAATTTTCCGTCACCCGTGAGTTGCCTATGCCCTCGGTCATCGAGGGCCCCGGGGTCATCGTCGCTTCGCCGGTGGTTACCCAGTTGAAGAGCGCGCTGCCCATGGGGTCGGCTAGTATGATTTTGACGTCGCTGTTTTGCTCTTTCAGATACAGCGACGTACCTGCCAGTGTGCCGCCGGTGCCAACAGCGCAGGTAAAGGCGTCAACGCCGCCGTCGGTTTGTGCCCAAATCTCCGGCCCAGTGCTTTCATAGTGAGCGAGGCTATTGGCCGTGTTATCGAATTGATTGGCCCAAATGGCGTTATCCAAGGTGGCAGCGAAACGCCCGGCCTGTTTTTGAAAGTTCATGTCGTTGGCGTAGGGCACCGTGGGTACCACGCGAACCTCCGCGCCTAGTGTGCGCAACAGATCGACTTTTTCCTGGGACTGATTGTCCGGCATGTAGATCATGGTTTTGTAGCCGCGGTTGTTGCAGACATGGGCCAAACCAATGCCCGTATTGCCAGCAGTGCCTTCAACCACGGTGCCGCCGGGTTTGAGCGCGCCGCTTTTTTCGGCTTCCTGAATCATCCACAGCGCGGCGCGATCTTTAACAGAGCCGCCGGGGTTCATGAATTCTGCCTTCCCTAAGATTTCGCACCCGGTCTCTTCAGACAACGAGTTGATGCGAATCATGGGCGTGTTGCCAATAGAACTGGTCAGGCCGTTAACAATGGACATAGAGCCGCTCTTGCAAAATCAGCGCGCAGTTTAGGTGGGGGATCTGCTTCGAGCAAATGGCCTTACAGCCCCTGATGATTAGTCATAGCGACCTGCCAGCGGTAGTCTTATGACAAATAGAGGAACCATCGGGGAAGGGTCAAAGCACAATGGAACGCAAGCTCACAGATGAACAAGCCGCGCGCGTAGAACAGTTCGATCTCAATGTCGAGAAGGTTGAGGCGCTGCTGGCGCGGGCTGGCAAAGAAGTCGACGATGGTCTGCTGCCGGCGGCGCAGTTGGCTATTGCTCGAGAAGGCGAAGTGGTATTGCAGCAAAGCTACGGTAGCGCCCAAGACGATTCGCTGACCTGTGTTTTTTCCGCTACCAAGGCCATTACCTCTGCTGCGGCTTGGTTGCTGTTTCAACAGGATACGCTGGCCGAAGACGAGCGCGTTGCTGACATCGTGCCTGAATTTGCTACCAAGGATAAAGATCAGATTACCGTAGGGCAGCTGTTCTCCCATACGGCGGGNTTTCCCCACGCACCCTTCGCGCCGCTTGATTGGGACGACAAAGACAAACGCTATGCGCGCTTCGCCAAGTGGTGGCTTAATTGGCAGCCAGGCTCGCGTTTTGAGTACCACGCGTCATCGTCTATGTGGGTGATTGCCGAGATCATTGAACGCCGTTCTGGCAAGACCTACCGAGATTTCGTGCGCTCGCAGGTTATTGAGNCACTGCANNTGCAGGACCTCTACGTTGGCTTGCCAGCTACGCAAAACGCGCGCGCCTTGCCGTGTGTTTACGTCGGTGAGNCGATGACACCGCAAGAATACAAAGACCTAGGAATGCGGGTGCCGCCAGAAACCGAAGTCACGGAGTCGGCGATTTTGTCCTTCAACACCCCAGCGGTTCGAGCGGTGGGCGTGCCCGGTGGTGGCGCATTCGCAACCGCATCGGCAATGACATTGTTTTACCAAGCCCTGCTGCATGGCGGCAACGGCCACGCTCAGCCTTGGCCGATGCAAACCCTGCTGGATGCGCGCCGCGTGCGTTCCGGCGACTACACCGATTTGCTGTTCAAAAAGCCTGCTAACCGAGCCCTAGGACTGATCGTCAGCGGCGATAAGAGCCGTAACTTTCGTGGTTTTGGCAAAACTAATTCGCCGGAGGCCTTTGGGCACAATGGTGCCGGCGGGCAACTGGTGTGGGCGGATCCAGCAACCGGCATCAGTTTTACTTATCTCACGCCCGGCCACGACCGTAACTCGGTGCGCCAAGGGTCCCGCGGCGTGGCAATTAGTTCGTTAGCGGCAGTTTGTGCTAACGACTGATGCCAAGTGACCGCGATAGACTGTCACCACAGGAGTAAATCATGCGCTATTCCCTCTTGATCGCCGGTGCATTGCTGAGCCTGACAAGCATTGGNAAGCCAAACACNGTCGCTGCGGCAGATNCGCAGGACCATGAGTTGGCAAATGCAGCGGCGGTGTTCGCCCAGAAACAACAAAGCGCGGGCATTGCGCTGGCTGACGAGATTTGGAATCTGGCGGAACTGGGCTACTTGGAGTATCGCAGCAGTGNTGCGCTGCAACGTTATCTCAGCGAGAACGACTTTCAGGTGGAGACTGGCGCTGGGGGCATACCCACCGCCTTTGTTGCTAGCTATCGATCATCCGGTGCCGATGAATCCGATCCCGTGATCGCCATTTTGGCAGAGTTCGATGCCTTGCCCGGGCTGAATCAGGCCGCTACGCCGTTTCGAAGCGCGGCCCAAGAGGGCGGTGCTGGCCATGCCTGTGGACATCACCTGTTTGGCGCGGCGTCGTCGACGGCAGCGGTAGCGTTGAGCCAGTGGCTGCAGGCCAACGACGTGCAGGCCACCATCAAGCTGGTCGGTACACCAGCTGAAGAAGGTGGTTCCGGCAAAGTCTATTTGGCNAGAGCCGGGGTGTTTGATGAAGTCGATGTAGTGCTGCACTGGCACCCNGGGGATGGCAACTCCGCATCACCCTCNAGCACGACGTCGAATAAGTCCGGCAGATTTACCTTTACTGGTCGAGCAGCCCATGCGGCATCTGCGCCGGATCGCGGGCGATCTGCCTTAGACGGCGTTGAGGCCATGAATTACATGGTCAACCTCATGCGCGAACATGTGCCGCAGACCGCCCGACTGCATTACGTGATTACCGATGGCGGCGACGCGCCAAATATCGTCCCGGAAAACGCTCAGGTCTACTATTACGTGCGGCACCCGGATAGAGACCAAGTGGTTGAGCTGTTTAAACGAGTGGTGCGGGCTGCTAAAGCCGCTGCCATGGGCACGGATACGCAAGTCGATGTAGAGGTCATGCACGGCAATTACCCGGTGCTGCCAAACCACACCTTAGCCCGATTGGTGAACGATAACTTGGTGGCCATGGGCGGCATTGAATATAACGCTGATGAGCAGGCCTTTGCGCAGGCGATTCGCAAAACGCTGATCAGTCCGCGGCGCGAACTCGGTTCAGAGCAGCGCGTCGCGCCCTATCAACCGCGCCAATCGATGGGCTCTACAGATGTCGGCGACGTGAGTTGGTTAGTGCCTACTGTCGGTTTCTCCACTGCGACTTGGGTCCCGGGCACGCCCGCACACAGTTGGCAGGCAGTGGCCGCTGGCGGTATGAGTATTGGTCACAAGGGCATGGGGCTGGCATCGCGACTGCTCGCTAAATCTGCCGCTCAGCTGATTATGCAGCCCGAAGTAATCGCCGAAGCCAAGGCGGAGTTGCGTCGATCTCAAGGCCCGGATTTTGTTTATGCGGCCTTGCTGGGTGATCGAGAACCGCCACTAGACTACCGCAAGTAGCTCGAGTTCCGTGGCCTTTCAACGAAACATCGGTGTACTGCATCCCGGTGCCATGGGCGCCACGGTTGCCCAGACGCTGATGGACAGTGGTCANCAGGTAGGCTGGGTTTCAGCAAATCGAAGCGTTGATACAGCGCAGCGTGCGAAGGGCTTTGTGTCCTTTGATTCACTNGATGAAATTGCCGCTTGGGCAGACGCGATGATCAGCGTTTGTCCCCCGCATGGCGCTGTGGAGTTGGCTGAGCGGGTGCACGCGACCGGTTTCACTGGCCTGTACGTTGATGCCAACGCACTNGCGCCCTCCACGTCATTAAANATCGCTGAGATCATTGGCACTGGTGCCTATGTNGATGGNGGCATTATCGGTCCGCCAGCGATCAACGCTGGGACTACCCGCATGTATTTGTCTGGGCAGCATGGGGCAGGCGTGGCTCATTGGTTTAGCGCNGGAGCACTGCAGGCNATAGCNCTGCCATTTGACGANGGTGGTTCGCNGGAACAGCAAGTGGCGGCTTCCATGCTNAAGATGAGCTATGCCGCTTACAGTAAGGGAGCGAGTGCGCTGTTGCTGTCGGTCAATGCCTTGGCTGAAGCGGGNGGNGTCGCTCATGCTTTGCGCTCTGAGTGGGCGATCTCNGCGCCGGATCTACTCAAACGCAGTGAGTTCACGGCGAAAATGACCTCAGGCAAGGCATGGCGTTTTCAAGGCGAGATGTTGGAGATCAGCGAGACCTACTCCAATGCGGGATTGCCAGATGATTTTCATGCCGGTGCCGCAGCAATTTATGAGCGTATGAGTCGGTTAAAAGACTTACCCCCCCAAGAGCTGGATGCGGTGATTGCAGCGATACTTGCGCAGTCGCGTTCGTAGNCGTCGNAACGANCTNTNNGCAGCCACNNNCCNGCTTTGCGAGCACTCGCGCGAGGCAATCTNCNTTCGCTTGATCAGCTCTAAGTAAGCTGCCCGCTGCCAACATGCAAAGTGCTCTGAACATGCACATTGTCGTTAAACGACCTTACCTTGATGCCGTCCTCGTGCATGACGATGCGCGAGATNGATCCGTTGTCTGCGCCGTTAAACGCAAAGGGTGACGCGCCGGTGGCGTGTGCGAGGATNTGGCCGATCACGCCACCATGCACGACAGCGACTATCTTCTGGTTTGGATGGGCGCGGTGGATACGANTCAATCCGGCGGTCACGCGTGCGTTCAGCGTCTCCCAACTTTCGGCGCCGGGAATCACATCCCATCGCTGCTCGGCCTGCATCCGCACAAAGATCGGATCGCCAGCTGCTGCCTTCATACGCAGTACGCCACCTTCCCACTCGCCCAGCAACACCTCTCGTAAGTCGACCTCTAGGCGGGTTGCCAGCCCCAGATGGGCTGCCAGCGGTGCTGCCGTTTGCACGGTGCGCTGCAGTGACGTGACATAAATGGCGGCAATATTCTCGCTCTTCAGCGCTTCACCAACCGCCACGGCCTGCTGTTCGCCGTTGGCATGCAACTCAGGGTCCCCATGACCGTCTACCAAGGGGAANGGGTTGTCCTGACTCGCTGCGCGGGATTCACCGTGGCGTACCAAAATGATTTCTGTTGCGCCCTCGGGTGGCTGATAAGAATGCTGTCGAAAGCCCTCGCTCATGGTGACTCCAATATCTGGTCAAATGTCTTGTGTTGATTACGGGCGGTAGCCGAAATTTGGTGGATCTGTGCGCAGGGCTTTGCGTGCAAGTTTTGCCCAGTTGCACAGATATCGCCGGGTCGCCCGCGGGTCGATGATCTCTTCAATCTCGAAGTACTCGGCACTACGAAATGGTGAGCGCAATCGGTTCAAGCGCTCCTTAATTTTAGCCAGGTGGGCGTCGGGGTCCTTGGCATCGGCAATCTCCGCCTTATATGCCACTTCGATACCGCCCTCGATGGGCAGGGAGCCCCAGTCGCCAGATGGCCAAGCCGCGCGAAAATGATGGCTGCCCGGTTTGTGGTTGGCGCCGCCGGCTACNCCAAAGGCTTTACGGATGACCACACAACAAAACGGCGTGGTGAGTTGACCCATGGCCGCAAGAGCCGCCGCGCCGGCGCGGATGGTACCTTCCTCTTCAGATTGTTTGCCAATCAAGAAGCCCGGACAGTCCTCTAAGTGAATCACCGGTAAGTGAAAGGTNGAGGCCAGATCCATCAGGCGTATTAGTTTGTGCGCCGCGTCAGCGGTCCAAGCGCCGCCATAGACTCGGGGGTTTTCCGCAAAGATGGCGACGGGCATACCGTTAAAGCGGGCAAGACCGGTGATAATGGATCGCCCCCACTTCTTGCCCATTTCGAAGAACGAACCTTGATCACAAACCGACTCCAGCACGGTGTGCATCTTATAAACCTGCCGAGGNTCCTTGGGCACGATGGACAGCAGGGCCTCNTCCTCGCGGTTAGGATCGTCGGTACTGTCGATGACCGGCGGCAGTTCGTCAGCGCTGCTGGGTAGATAGGATAAAAATCGGCGGGCCATGTCAAAGGCCTCCTGCTCGCTATTGGCTTCGTCATCGATGGCGCCATTGCGGGTGTGGATCTTGTATGACCCCAATTCTTCCTTGCTGACGTCACCGAGGCTCGCCCAGTCCACTAGGGCAGGTCCAGCGATCATCATCTGCGCGCTGTCTTTGACGATCACCGAGTAATGGGATGTCGCGACACGCGCCGCGCCGATGCCAGCCACCGAGCCAAGAGCGAGGGAGACCGAGGGNGCGATACTCAAGTGCGAGACGATGGTCTCCCANCCGCGTAACTCGGGTATGTAAGTACGGCCGGCTGTCTCAATGGTTTTCACCGAGCCGCCGCCGCCCATGCCGTCGACGAGGCGAATATGCGGGAGTCTGAGTTCCGCGGCTAAGCCTTCTGCTTGTGTGCGCTTGCCGGCAATGGAGGCATCTGCCGAACCGCCCCGNACGGTAAAGTCATCGCCAGAGAGGATTACCGGTCTGTCGTCGATCTCAGCGGTGCCGAATACGAAATTAGATGGGGTTAGGTGCGTGAGGTTGCCGTCTTCGTCATATTCGCCAACGCCTGCCAACTTGCCGATCTCATGAAAAGAGTCCGCATCGGCGATATGCGCGATGCGCTCACGAATGGTGAGCTTGTTGAATTCGTGCTGTCTGGCAACTTTCTNTTCGCCGCCCATGGCTTCGGCCAGATTCGCTCGTTGGGCCATTTCGTTCAGTTCATNATCCCAGCTCATCTATCCCCCTTGTTTTTCCNTTGCGCTGCTAAANGGTCTCTCGGCGACCAGTAAAAGTGAAGTCGCCAAAGGCTGCAACCGTTGCGCTGCCGTTAAGGGANCNCCCTTGGCGCAGCGCTTGGCACTTGATTGTCATTGCAATAGGGCGNGATAGCTTNAGGGTCCAGCGTAGAGCGTCACCGTCAATCGAACCCNCGTGCAGGACTAGTTCCCCAGAATCGTTGTACAGTCGTCCGTCGAGGGCAGTACCGGAGTGGGTTAGCTCGAGCGTCCCGGATTGGGCGCCGATGGGTGTTTCTACCTCNATCTGCCAGCTTTCTANCTGAGTCATGGCAGCGCCCGAACTGGCGCTTGGTACCCAGCCAACGCTACCCTTGAGTNATGATAAAGACTCGAAACATCGGCGTGCTCAACGAGGGCGCGCTGCATGCTGCTCTGAAAGCTCATTACGTGGGTGCTGATGGTCAAGTGGAAGTGTCCTTGGGCGATTTCGTTGCCGATGTTGTCTGTGATGGAGTGATATACGANATTCAAACCTCCAGCTTTAGTGGGCTTGCGCGCAAAATGCGTGCCCTCGCTGAACTGTCGCCAATTGTACTGGTGCATCCTATTCCCCAAGCCAAATATTTGCTGCGCCTGCGTNATACCGAGACCGGCGAATTTACTCGAAGGCGGTCCCCCAAGCGGGGTGCAATTGTGCATATTCTGCGCGAACTCGTGTACCTACCCGAGTTGCTCAATCATCCAAACTTTTCCGTTGAAGCGGTGCTGACCGAGGAAGAGGAACTGCAAACCTATGATCCTAAGGCCCGGCGGGGTCGAGGGGGTTGGCGTCGCAAAGGGCGTCATTTGCTCAATGTTGTGGAGCGTNGTCGGCTGTCCTCAGCCGATGACTTATGGTCTTTTGTGCAGGATGGNTTACCCGAAGAATTCACCACGCAAGATTTGGCCGCAGCAATGGGCCAGTCCAAGTCTTTGGCCCAACAGCTGGCTTATTGCCTACGCCATTTGAGCGCTATCGACATCCGAGGCAAGACGGGTAATGCGCTGATCTACCGNCGCATCGCNTAGGGACATAGGGCCATTTAAATATTGCTGCAGGCTGGCAATTTCCTCGACAGTCATACGCAGGCCAAGTTTGGTGCGTCGATAAACAATGTCCGCGGCCTGTCTTGCCCACTCTTCTCGAACCAAGAAATCGACCTCGGCTTGATACAAATCGGCGCCAAAGTGCNTACCCAAATCAGAAAACTGCTGGCAATCCTTAAGTAATGCCCAGACTTGAGTGCCATACAGGCGCGTGAGCCGCCTGATCAGTGGTGCTGCCGCAAAGGCGAAGTCTGCTTGCGCCTTGGCCACCANGTCTTCGAACTTTGTGGCGTCAAAGTCGCCGCCGGGCAGCGTCGCACCAGCGGTCCATTTTTTTGTGCGANGGCTGGCGGCTTTGTCCACCATGGNCATCACTTCTTCCGCCAGCCTTCGATAGGTGGTGATTTTGCCGCCAAAGACATTGATGAGATGGTCGCTGTATTGGCTGTCTTGAGTGATGACGTAATCCCGTGTCGCTTCGGTTGCTTCGTTTGCGCCATCGTTAAACAACGGTCGAATGCCTGAAAAATGCCAGACCACGTCCTGTGGGGTTACGGTTTCTGCCAGATATTGCGACGCCACCTCGCACAGATAGTCAATTTCTGCGTCGCTAATCTGCAGTGGCTCGTCGAGGGATACGTCGTCGTTATCGGTGGTGCCGATCAGCAGATAGTCTTGTTCATAGGGAATGGCGAAGACCACGCGCCCGTCGGCATTTTGAAACATGTAGGAACGCTCATCGGGCAACCGGCGTTTGATCACGATATGACTGCCGCCGACTANGCGGATATTGTCTATGTCGTTGCGACCTAATGCNGTGCGCAGCACCTCATCGACCCAAGGNCCCGCCGCATTGACCAGNGTTGNGGCGATCAGGTTGTGTTGCCTACCGCTGGTTTGATCCTCCANNNTTAGCAGCCATCGTCCTTCAACAAANGTCGCGGTAACCAATTTCGTACGCGGCATAATCTTGGCGCCGCGCCGATGGGCGTCGCGCAGATTCAACACGACCAGTCGAGAGTCCTCCACCCAGCAATCAGAATATTCAAAGGCGGTTTCGAAGCTTGGCTGAAGTAGTTGGCCAGCTGGGTCNTGGCGTAGATCAACACGTCTNGCCTTGGGCAGCAGCTTACGTCCGCCAAGATGATCATAGATAAACAACCCCAAACGCAGCAGCCAGCGCGGCCGCAGTGCCTGGTGATGGGGAAGTAAAAACCGCATTGGCCAAATAATGTGCGGCGCCATTTGCCAGAGCCGCTCACGCTCACGTAATGATTCGGCTACTAGCCTAAACTTGTAGTACTCCAAGTAGCGCAGGCCGCCGTGGATCAGTTTTGTTGAAGCCGACGAGGTGCCAGAGCCAAAGTCGCCTGCATCGCATAGCGCGACTTTGTAACCCCTGCCCGCTGCGTCCCGAGCAATGCCCGCTCCGTTAATGCCGCCACCGACGACAAAAACATCGCAGTACTCGAAGCCGTCAGCATTTGACGAGCCTGCAGGTGGTGATTGCTGTTCAGGGGACATGCTGTTGTGACTTCTGCATCGGTAAAGCACTACGGTAGCATGTCCGTTGGTAAATTCTCTGAAGGTCTCTTGATAGTGACTTAACCCGACGCATCGCGTTGCGCCAACGCGATGCCCGTAACGATAAGTACAATGGCGCCCAAGTCCCAAGCATCTCGGGTTTCCGCGTAAAAGAGCGCGCCAACGGTCATCGCGCCGACCCCTTCCAAACATAGAATCACCGCAGCGAGGCTCGCGCTTAGCTGGCCTACGCCGAAAGCCACCAAGCCCTGTCCCACTAAATGCGCGAGCAGGGCTAGGGCGAAAACGCTCAACCATCCTGTGGTCGAGCTTGGCAACAAGGTCTCGCCGGCTACGACTTGGGCCACGATGGCGAGCGGCAGCAAAAATGCCGCGCACAGTGCTGAGGAGTACAGCATGGTGTCGGCGGTGGTGAGGGACTCTCGGCAATAGCCCACGGCGAGTATGTAGCCAGTAAAGAAAAAGCCCGTAAGCAGACCGTAGGCATCGCCAACCCAAGAGCTGGATGAACTGGTACCCACGCCGAGGTGCGCGCTGACCAAGATTCCAGAGCCGGTTAGGGCGCAAATCAAACCAAGGGCAAATCGCTTTGACAGCGTCTGCCGCAAAAAGCAAAAGGCCACCAGTGGCACCCACAGGCTAGAAAGTGTTGCGAGGAAGGTAGCATTGCCAAGGCTGGTATTGACGAGGGCCAAATGCCAGAACACCAGATCGCCAGCGAAGCAGGCGCCGGCGATAAGCAATAGCCGCCACTGCGGGCGGCTTGGTAGGGCTCTCGGCCTGTTCTGATCTCTCGTGCGCAACGCTGCGATGCCGAGCAGAACCGGTAGGGCAAGAGCAACTCGCCAAAAGCCCGCCGCAGTACTGCCAACGTCGATTTCGCGCAAAGCGGCTGTGGTAGCACCTAAGATCAGCGCGCCGAGGACAACGGCGAGCACCGATAGCGACGTCGTGTTGGACGACGTCATCGGTTGTCGATGCGCTCAGGTTGAAGGATTAAAAAGCGACGCGTTAGTCGGTTAAACCCTGCAGCACGGCGGCTTCTTGGCGCACAAATTCTGGGGCCCCGAGCCACTGACGATTGGCGCCGCAACGCTTGAACCAGTAGTGCAAGCCGACCAGGTCTGTGAAGCCCATGCCACCGTGCACTTCCGTCGCCGTTTTGGCGACAAACTGCGCTACCTCTGCGAGGTGGGCCTTAGTGTGACAGGCAGTCACTCGGGCCTCTTCGGGAAGCTCTGCAAGTGCATGTCCAGCGAACCACACCATGGAGCGACATGGCTCAAGCTGAGCCGCCATTTCGGCGCACATATGCTTCACCGCCTGAAAACTGCCAATGGGCCGGTTGAACTGTTCGCGCTGTTTGGCGTATTCCACGGCCTGATCTAACATGTTTTGCGCTGCACCCATGGTGTCGGCGGCGATGGCGACGCGGCCAATATCCAACACGCTCTCGAATACCCGGACATCTGTGCTAACGGACTGAGCCGCAGCGTTGTCNTAGGTCAGTTCCACGGTGCGCCGAGTTTTATCCACGGTGGTGAGGTGGGTCCGCGTGAGTCCCGGGTCGTCCGCGGCGACGAGATAAAGGTGCTGTTTTTGGTCGGCGACCAGATAAGAATCTGCGTCCGCGTCAAAAGCAAATAAGGATTTGCCGAATAAGGCGCCGTCCCGTGCTTCAACCTGCGCGTCATTGCGCCGCTTGATCGCCTCAGAAAAAGCGATGCCCACGCGGNGTGTTCCCGCCGCAATCTCAGNCAGCAGATCGTCATATTGACCGCCGCTAGCCATCAGTGCCGTTGGNGCCATGACCGCAGTGCCGAGAAATGGGGAAGGCGTAATGTGTGCGCCAAGCGACTGGGCGACGATGGCTGCATCCAGTGGATTAAGACCAATGCCACCCTGTGCTTCAGGAATCAGCAGCGCCGATACACCGAGCTCAGCCAATCCTGCCCAAATGTCCGCGTCGTCGCCGCCATCGGCATAGGCACGCACGCGATCCAATGGCGAATTGTCGTCTAGAAAGCGATTTACATTGTCGAGCAGCAGGGTTTGTTCTTCAGAAAGTCCGAATTGCATGTTGGCTCCTTAGCTCGCTTTTTCGAATTTGGGCTCGCGAGGCATACCTAGGCCGCGCTCGCTGATGATGTTCTTTTGGATCTGNGAGGTGCCGCCACCAATGATCAGGCCCAAGAAATACATGTACTCTCGCTGCCAGCTGCCCGCACCTCGTAGGTGGGGGTTATCTTCATAGGCGAGACCAATTTCCCCCAGCACATCGATGGCGAGGCCTTCGAGGTCATGGCGCAGCTCTGTGCCTTCGAGTTTGGTGATCATGCGCGACAGACCCGGATCCTGTCCGGCATTCAGTCGCGCAGACAGCACGCGCAGTTCGTTACAGCGCATGGCCATCACTTTGCCCTGAATTTTCATCAGGCGATCGCGATATACCGGATTATCGATCAGCCGCGCGCCGTCAGCAGTCTCATTTTTCATCAGCTCAATCAGTGCGTTGACCCGGGTCTGTGCGGTATTCGCGGGTGCGAGCGTTTCGCGCTCGTGGCCCAAGATNGCGTTAGCCACCTGCCAGCCTTGCCCGCGCTCGCCGACGATTTGATGCTTGGGTACGCGAACATCGGTGAAGAAGGTTTCGTTGAAGTTGGCATGTCCCGTCATGTCCACCAGAGGGCGTACTTCGATGCCCGGTGTTTTCATATCAAACAGCAAAAACGAAATACCTTTGTGCTTGGGTGCGTCGGGCTCACTGCGCACCAAGCAAAAAATCCAGTCGGCTATTTGCGCGGTGCTGGTCCAGATTTTTTGACCATTGATCACCCACTCATCGCCGTCGAGGACGGCTGCCGTCGACAGAGCGGCTAGGTCACTGCCAGCACCGGGTTCGGAGTAGCCCTGACACCAAATCATATCGCCCATGATGGTAGGGCGAATGAACTGCTCTTTCTGTTCTTGGGTGCCCATTTCCAGCAGNGTCGGGACGAGCATGGAAATACCTTGCCCGCCAAGGCCGGTGTTGACCCGCGACTTGGAGAATTCTTCGGCAATAATGCGTGTCTTGATGATGTCTGGCTCGGCGCCGTAGCCGCCAAATTCTTTGGGAATGGTTCGGCAGGTGTACCCATGTTCAATGAGAAGCTTCTGCCAATTCTTGGCTTGCTCACCGCGTAGGTCATTGCCCTTGGGGGCTTTATCGGCGTTGCTTGCTAAAAAGCTGATGACCTCACCGCGAAAATCTTCGTATTCCGGGCCGAATGATAAATCCATTTGCTCTACCCCCGCTTATTGTTGTGTTTAACCTTNNTAGGCTAACGGCTGGTCAGCAGCCTAGCAATAGAGGGGCTGCGGGATTGCCTNGGGCGGTTTGTGCGTAGTTTCGGTAGGCTAACCTCCNCACAGATTGATCTTTTGGATGCTTCCCATGCCAACCCCTGAGAGCTCTTCGAGTGCATCGAACCTAGGCCAAGCGCGCTACGCCATGCTGCAAACCATGGCGCGGATGCAGGACGAACATAACACCCTGGTACATGCTCAATGGCGCACGCAGGGCTATGCCTATTACCGAGCAATTTGGGTCGAATGCGCNGAAATGCTCGATCACTTCGGCTGGAAGTGGTGGAAAAAACAGGACGGAGATCTAGATCAGGTAAAACTCGAGCTAGTCGATATCTGGCACTTTGCGCTCAGCGAATTGCTACGCCAAGACCGGCTTGAAGACTCGGTCGCCGACGCCCTCTTTGCCGTTGATNCCGCGCGCGCGTCGGAAAATAAGGATGAGCAAGAGGAACGCTTCAGATTGGCGATAGAGGCGTTGGCGCAGGCCTGTTTGCGTACACGCTCGTTNGAGCTNCAGCCCTTTGTCGATGCGATGGCCGCGCTGCCCATGACGCTGGATGAATTGTTCTCCCTGTACATTGGCAAAAACGTGCTTAACGGCTTTCGTCAAAACAACGGCTATAAGAGCGGTGAATACCGCAAGCTCTGGCAAGGTAGAGAGGACAACGAGCATCTGATCGAAGTGCTCAACGCATTAACGGNAACGCCGAACGAGTTACCCGACGCACTTTATGCGGCGCTGCAACAGCGATATGACGCCGACTGATGCTTCGTTGGGGAAAAAATGTTGATTGATCCATCTACGGCAACAGCACTGCAAGTCATAGAGACACCTTGGCAAAACCAGTGGCAGCCGGAACTCATTGGCACGCTGGTGTTTTTGGTCGATGACGAGCGCGTGCTGTTAATTGAAAAACTGTCGGGACACGGCCAAGGCAAAATCAATGGACCGGGGGGTAAGTGGGAGGCCGACGAATCGCTGCTGGAGTGCGCGCGCCGCGAGACCTTGGAAGAAACGGGCTTGATGGTTCATCAATTGACCTGCGCAGCAGAGTTGCGCTTTGTAGAACAGGCTGGACCACAGTGGTTGGGCTATGTCTTCGTCGCTGAACATTTCTCTGGCGAGTTAACCCAGACTCGAGAGGCCAAACCCTTTTGGTGCGATATGAACGCCGTTCCCTATCCGTCGATGTGGGCGGATGATGCGATCTGGCTGCCTAGGGTGCTGGAGCAAGCCCGAGGGCAGAAGTCGTCCGCTGGCCCCTTTGTCCAAGATTTTTTATTTAACGACGGTGAACTGAAGGCCTACGAGCCTGCCAAACAGACGCAGCTATCGTTTTCCGTAACGCAGCCGCGCGCGGCACAACGTTCACTAAAGGCATAGCAGCGCCATGCGTATTGGTATTTCAGTTCAGTCTGCCTACCGCGTAGACGATCCAGCTCAGGGTGTTCGGCATATGCTCGAGCGTGCCGAGGCAGCAAGTCAGGCAGATTTGGACAGTTTGTTTGTTGGCGATCACCACGTAACCGACTACGCCTACTACCAGAATTCTCCAATACTCGGCCGCATGCTTGCGCACTGGCACGGCAAACCTGCGGGGGCACTTTACCTACTGCCGCTCTGGCACCCGGTACTGCTTGCAGAACAGATCTCCACATTGGCCGCCATCATGCCCGGTCGCTTCATCATGCAGTGTGGTCTAGGCGGCTTGCCCGACCAAAGCGCTGGCATGGGCATCGACATGAGCCAGCGTGTTGCTATGTTCGAAGATTCGTTAGCCATCATGCGGCAGCTTTGGGCGGGTGAAACCGTGAGCCACGAGCGCTTCTGGCACCTTAAGAACGCGCATATTGCGCCGCTGCCAGCGCAGGACATCGAAGTTTGGATTGGCGCTACCGCGCCAGCTGCGATCAATCGGACTGCGCGTTTGGCCGAGGGTTGGTTGGGCACCCCGTCTGCGACGCCACAGCAAGCAAAAGAGCAGCTCAACCAATATCGCCAAGCGTGTGCGGAGCATCAGCGCGCGCCCAGCGCAGTGGCGCTGAGGCGCGACGTTTTTATCGCAGGTTCGGTCAAAGAAGCCGAGGCATTTAGGAGCGATGCAGTCGCGAAGGGTTACCGAGGTTTTCCTGAAGAAGCATTGATTTGCGGAGATGTGTCGCAGGTTGCTGACCAATTTGCAGAATTCTCCGATGCCGGTTTTACCGACATCGTCGTGCGCAACATGTCATCAGATCAAAGCCAGGCGCTGGCGACCATTGAGGCGCTCAGCGACGTGCGCAGACAGCTGAACCTTTAGCGAAAAGCAAGTCGCCGACAGCTAAGCGCGGCCGCTAAGGCCCAAGGTGCGATCAATATGGCCCTCCTAGCCCTCGATGACCTCAAAGGTAACCCCCGCGCTGTGCGGCAGGCGCTGTAATAGCTGGTCACCCATGGCAGAGGCGGGCGTCCAAAAACCGCCTGCCACAGGCAGTTCGTCTTGGGCCAGTGCCAGTGCGCTTTCTGCAATCATCTTCGAGGTAGATCCGTAACCTGGATCCTTGTCGCCCTTGACCCGAACCCTGACGTTTTTGCTGCTGTCTGTCGGATGTTGTCCGAACAACTCGATATCGTAGTAACCCTTGTTGATGACATCGTCGCTGGGACCCTCACCCGGCTTGGGCAAAAATTTCTGCAGCAGGCCTCGAGTGAATGACATGCTTGCCGCTCCCACGAAGATGCCACTGCCGACACCAACGCCAGTGGCGCCTAAAAAGCCGGCGGCACCCTTGCCCGATAACGTGCCTTCGTTGTATTGAAAGTCGTTGCCGTAAAGTCCGTCTAGCAACTCGGCACTCCGCCGCACCACGCGGGTGTTCACTCCGGCCATAACAAAGGGGCCAACCCAAGAGTCAAAGTCTTCGTCGTAGTAGGCGCTCATGCGGTCGGGGCCATCGAGACCGCGCTGGGTCTCGTTGAGGACATAAGGATCGGCGAGTTGCTTAAAAATGGTTTTATCTGCTCGCGCTTTTTCCATCATCGCGATCATGCTATCGATGGTGCCGCCGCTGAAGCCACCGCTGAAGGCGCGGGGGCGATATTTGATTTGCCGCGCGGGCACGCCGTGGGTTTTCAACATGTGCTTTTGCAGAAAGTAGACGCCCAAATCTGACGGTATGCTGTCGAATCCGCAGGTATGCACGATGCGAGCGCCGGTGCTCTTAGCTTCTTCCTGATGCGCCGTGATCATCTCGCGCATCCAGTGTACCTCGCCGGTTAAATCGCAGTAATGCGTGCCATGCTTTGCGCAGGCGGCGACCAAACTTGAGCCATAGCGCGCGTACGGACCAACAGTTGTCAGAATGACCCGAGCCTGTTGCACCAGAGCGCTGATTGATTCTTCGTCACCGCTATCTGCGGTAAGCACAGGAATATCACGGCCGGCGAGTATCTGTTGCAGCTTTTGTGGGTTTCGCCCGGCAACCGCCCACTTGAGGTTACTGTTGGTCTGCTGTTCTGCCATGTAGTCGACGACAAGGCGGCCTGTGAAACCACTGGCACCCCAAACAATAATGTCGTATTCACGCTCCATCATGATCTCCTGTTGTTTTTCAAATTAGGTGATTCAATCCGCCATGAAAAACCCCTGCCGAGACAAGGGGCATGACTTGCCTATGTGGTTGCGCTATTCGCTGCCGGCGCCAGTCGACGCGTTGTCGCCTTTACTCTCACGGCTGCGCTGGCTCATGCTATACAGCTCTTGAATGTCCAGTCCGCCATCGGCGTTGCTATCTACCATTTTGAAGCCTTGGATGAGGCGTTTCTTTATACGACCTGGTAGTTCTTGCCAACTCAGCTTGCCGTCCATGTCTTTGTCGAGAAAGCCCACCATTTGCGTGGTGTCGGCTAGCGCCTTATCCAAGACAGGTGCTTCCGACGTTTCGTCAACTAACGTGTAGCTGAACGCGCCGTAAAGCATTTCGTCCCAGCTTTGCAGCCCCCAAGGCACGGTGCGACTTGGGTCTGGATTGCCGGGGTTGGCGGCCGAGTTGTCATACCACGTGGTGTGCACCAAGCGGCTGCCGGGCTCGATACGCTTGGGCTCCATAAAGGTATAAGTTCGCTGCCAGTTGAAGTCATAGTTGGGCACGGACAGTACGGTTTCGCGGCTGCCATCTGGGCCCATCAGCTCGAACTTTGACGCGACCCCTCGGTAGTGTGAGTGGGGTACGAGATCGTGCAGTAGGGCGGGCTTGTCAAACTCGTAGTAAGCCACCTCAGCATGTCGCGCCTCGTTGGCAGGGATTTCAATGGTTGGGTCAATGACCACACTTTGGCGGTAGAAGTTGCCCGGCTGCTTATCATGGAAATACAGACCAATGCGCGAGGCATCGACAACCTCTCTGCCGATGGGCGTGTAATGCAGCTGGAAGGTGTACTCGCCGCCCGGAGCAATGTAAACGCCCGTGTCTTGAGGAAATATGTTGGTTTCGTTGCCCGGAGCATAGCCAATCAGGTAGTTATCGAAGACGCCAGAATTTCGCTTGGCTTGCGCAGTGGTGGCATCGATGGAGCCGGCCAGAATGTGATGGACGACTTCGCGGTTGCCGGGGATCACCGTTGCAGCTTTTACCCAAACGGCTTGTTCTAGCGGATTGGCTAGACGCGGGAATTTATAATCTACGACGCCGCTGGCAGGGATCGTATATTCGGGCATTTCCAATATCAGATCCGGCTCGCCGAGTGGCCACTCGGCCTGCGCAATCGCTAGGCCTTGCAGCGGATCTTCGCCATCGCCACGAGGAGCGCCTGCTTCGATCCAGTGTACAAGTGTTTGGGCCTGCTCAACGCTCAGTGACTTGTCGTTCTTCCACGTGCCGATGTGCGGATCCGCATGCCATGGCGGCATACGCTTAGTGCGAATCACTTCGCGCATCATGGGGGAGAAGCCGCGCACCATCTCATAGCTGGACATGGCCCAAGGGCCAAGACCGCCCTCGGTATGACAAATCACACACTTTTCCTGAAGGATTGGCGCGATGGTTTCGGTGTAGCTGATTTGCGCATGGTCGACATTGCGCTGAGCGAAGTTGATCAAGCACCCCATGGTGTCGCGGCTGGCGACTGCAACGGGTTGGTTTGCAAGCGCGCTGGCAATGGCGTCAGCGGCAAAATGCTTTGAGGCTTCGGCCTTCTGCCGCTCGTATACCTGTCGGTCGTTGATCGGTCCTCGGTACGTGATCTGCCAAGTTTTTGGGTTGATGACGAGCACCTCTGCGGTGCGCACGAGGTTCAGCGACTCACCGATGAGTTGGGTTTCGTCGTGCAAGATCGGCATGTCGATTCCGAATTTTTCAGCCTCGGCCAAAATCGTGCTGCGCTGGTCTTGCAGATTGGCGTTCAACATCATGAAGTGCACGCCCTGATCGGCGTAGGTATCGCGCAGTGCTTTGAAATCGGTCAGCGCGTTGCGCACGATCGGGCAGCCATTACCCTGAATCATGATGACCACGGCAGACTTTTCGCGGTGGTAGTATAGGTTGTGTGCTTCGCCATGCTGGTCAAGTAGCACGAAGTTTTCGATGCGTTCAGCCTGAATGCTGCTCCCTAGCAGCAAGCCAACGGTAATACCAAAGATGCGCAACATGGCGATCTCCAAGGCAGGAAAGAGGTCGTGGATCATACGACACTGGTTAACCAACTCAAGTTCGTGGCAGGTAAGCGAACCTGTACTAAAGCGCTTTCTATGGCGCTGATTCTCGTCCTCAAGCTATGATCTCGACGTCCTGAAAGCATTTGAGAGGGAGCGCAAAGACAATGGCCGACGGTTTAGAGGGTATCGATACGGTTGCCGTGACGGCTTGGCTCGCGGATCGGCTAGAGAATCTGGAGACGCCATTAGACTTCGAGTTACTGGCCGGTGGTCACTCGAACTTAACCTATCGGGTAACCGATAGGGCGGCTAATACCTATGTACTGCGTCGACCGCCGTTAGGCCATGTGCTGCAGAGTGCCCATGACATGGGGCGCGAGCATAAGATCATTTTTGCGCTGCAAGGATCTGCCGTGCCGGTGGCCACCACGGTGGGGTTGTGCGTCGATGATTCGGTCAATGACGCGCCTTTCTATGTCATGAACTATGTGGCCGGACCTGTGCTGCACAATCACGAAGCCGCCGCCGCGCTCAGCGAAGAAGATCGTGCTGCTCTGGGGCTGCACGTGATCGACGTGCTGGCGGCGCTGCATCAGATAGATCCCGATGTCGTAGGTTTGGGGGACTTGGGTCGCAAGGAAGCCTACTTGCAGCGTCAAATGAAGCGCTGGGTAACCCAGTGGGGCGCCACTAAAACTCACGAAGTGCCGGCCATGGACGAGAGCACTCGACTGCTTGCCGAGCGCATGCCGGAACAGGTGGGCTCCGCAATCGTGCATGGCGACTATCGCTTAGGCAATATGATTACCAACGATGGCAGGGTGAGTGCGGTACTGGATTGGGAGCTTTGTACGTTGGGTGACCCGCTGGCCGATGTGGGCTATTTGCTGAATTCTTGGGTCGGCCCAGGAGAACGCGAAGAGGATCTAACGCCGACATCTGCTGGTGGTTTTTGTAGCCGCGAAACGCTATCCGAGCGTTATGCCCAAAGCACGGGCCGCGATCTCAGCGATATCAACTATTACCGGGCGTTCTCGCATTGGCGCTTGGCTGCCATTAATCAAGGGGTCTACAAGCGCTACTTGGTGGGTGCCATGGGCGAAGGTCATGACGTCGATCTCGACGCGCAAAAACTAGGCGTCACGACCCTGTCCGAAATGGCCTTGGAGCTACTGTCCTAACGAGTGCATATGTGGGGTAACCGAGCGAAGCGATAGCGCCGGTTACTCAGGCGCTTGCTTCTCGGCAGGGATCTTCGCGGCTGCGGAGAAAAAAAGGCGTGTCAGATAAACTGCATCTGAAAACAACTGATCTTCTTGGGGGGAAGGACGTTGTAAGGGTTTACATTAAGTTGTTCGCACGCCTGAAACTGATCTATTGGTGCAATGTACAGTACAAAAAATCTAAATCAACCCCAAATTCGGTAAAAATGAGAATAATTTACAGGTTTTGTATAGTTATGGGTCGAATCTGTTATAGACCGGGCGAGGTTTGGCCGTTTGACGGTTGCAGAGGCGCCATGCGCACCCTATTTGGCACCAATTCCTGTCTAGTGGGCTAGGCCCGATGGGCCGGATGGTGGTCTGTTCGGCGCTTGCTGTGGGGGTGGGTTCTCGGCTGTTGCTGTGATGGTATGCAGAGCGCTCTCTAAATAGGCTCGCGCATAGGCCGCATCGCTGCAAGCCTCATCGAGAGGGCCATGAGCGATGGCCCCGCTGCCGTGCTCTTCCGCGCAGGTTTGCAAATACGCAGACAGCGCATTGATTTGATGCACAGCCTCAACCAAATGTTGAGTCGGTTGGTTGGGGTCCGTATCGCTGACGGCCAGCGCGATCAGTTCCTCGTCGCTGAAGCGCCTTTGGGCATAACCGGCTGATTTTATGTATTTTTTTGACTCTTCAAGACAGGTGAATTCGATTTCGCGCCAGTCCAGTGGCCACTTGAGCACTGGCGTATCTGCGGTTTGGCAGCGACTCAGTTCGGCCGCGGTGGCAAATTGATAGGCAGTGATAATTTTACTGTCGGGCAAGTGTTGCTGAGCCTTTGCAATATCCTGAGTACTCAACACGGGCATCTGCAACACCAGCACCTGCGGCAGTTGCTGCTGCTGGCTCGGGTCTAGAAGCGCGTCAAGATTCGCCCAGCGGGCGACAACATCAATACGATCCGTCGGCTCTTGTCTTTGCTCCAAATGCAATAAGTTCGCTCCGACCAGGCCCACTAGCGGGGTGGTAAGCGCTGCGGCTTTAGGCGAATCGACGGCGCGTGCGGAGCTTTCGCTAAGTCTTTGATTTAGCTGCTGTTCGGATAAATGAATGACGCTAGAAACGGTTTGCCCGCGATCTATCAGATGTTTGATCTTTTTTAGTTTTTCCAACTGCTGGGCGCTGTAAAAGCGCGTTCTGCCATGCTTGTGCGCTGGGCTGAAGTCGTGCCGGCGCTCCCATGCCCGCAGCCGCTCCACGGCGATGCCGGTCAGTGCCGCAACGCTGCCGATCCGATAAAAGTCATCTGCTAATGGGTTGGCCATTTTTTTGTACAGGTACAAAGGGTTGACAAAGATACCGCGTTTTGACGAATTGTCCAGTCTGTACACACCCTTGAACAAATCATTGAAACCTCGCTGTTACGGATATTTGGGAAACGTGGGGCAATAATCGCCGGCTGAGTTGGCGCCGATCAGCATTTGCTCGCCGTTGGGGGGCAGGCAGGTCAGTCTGATCCTTGCTGGTATCTGGCAGTGCTTTCTACAACAATATGCGCAGATTTACCCCTCATGCGCACAACAACGAATTAGGGAGCCAAGATGCAAAATAATCTGGGTTTGTTTCTGTCCAAGCGGGCTTTTTTGTCACCGACCCGCGAAGCTTATGTGGAGAGCGACGGCAGCCTGCGCCTGACTTATGCGGAGCTAAATAATCGCTGCAACCAATTAGCGAACAGCTTCGCTGATGCTGGCATTGCCAAAGGTGAGCGCGTTGGCCTGTTGTTGATGAATTCCAGCGAATTCATGGAGACCTACTACGCGCTGGCCAAGATTGGCGCCGTCGTGGTGCCATTGAACTGGCGATTGGTAGCAGACGAGCTTGAGTTTATTTTGAAGGACAGCGGCACAACGCGATTGATCTTTGATAACGAGTTTGTCGATACCGTTGCCGAGTTGCACAGTCGCGGCGACAAGACTGACATCAGGCAATGGCTGCATGTGACCCAAGATGACGCAGCACATTTTGCCGAGAGTTATCGAGTATTTCGCGATGCAGGGGACACTGCTGAGCCAGAGGTTCGCGCTGCGGACCACGATATGCTCTACATCATGTATACGTCGGGTACCACTGGCCTGCCCAAGGGTGTGGTACATACGCATCACACCTCTATCTGGGGTTTGCTCACCATCGGCGGAACGGCTGTCTACCATGATCCCGAGCGTTATCTGGCATGCCTGCCCATGTTCCACGTTGGAGCACTGACGCCCTTGGCGGTCAACGTCTATATGGGAGCCACCTCTGTGGTGATGCGTTCGTTCGATCCAGTTGAAGCATGGAGGATTATCGAGCGTGAAAAAATCACCAGCGGGCTAGCAGTGCCAGCCATGCTGAGCTTCATGCTGCAGGTACCCAACTTTGAGGACTTTGATCGTTCAACGTTGAAATGGATGATGACCGGCGCTGCGCCTGTGCCGCCATCCTTGGTGCAAATTTTCTCAGACATGGGTATCGGCATTCAGCAGGTATATGGCCTTACGGAGTCATGCGGCCCGGCCTGTTTGATGGATGCCGAGAGTGCGATCAAGCATCCGGCCTCAACCGGTAAAGCCTTCTTCCATACCGAGGTGAAAATCGCCGATGGTGATGGCAAAGAGGTCCCCCGAGGTACGGCAGGCGAAGTTCTGGTAAAGGGCGAGCACATCATGGTGGAGTATTGGAACCGCCCCGAGGCAACGGCAGAGACCATCAAGAACGGCTGGCTGCACACCGGCGATATCGCGACCATGGATGACGAAGGATTTGTCAGCATTCAAGATCGCATCAAAGACATGATTATCAGCGGTGGTGAAAACGTCTATCCCGCGGAAATTGAAGGCCTGTTGGCGACCCATCCAGGCATCCGAGAAGCTGCCGTTATCGGCCAAGACAGCGAGCGCTGGGGCGAATCACCCTTGGCGATTGTCGTAAAGAGCGATGACGCCCTCACGGCGCCTGATGTGCTCGAGTTTTGTCAGGGCAAACTCGCGCGGTTCAAGCAACCCCAAGTAGTGGAATTTGTTGACGAAATCCCTCGTAATCCGAGTGGCAAAATTTTGAAGCGGGTGCTTCGCGAGCAGTTTGACAGCGACGCACCGGTTTAGTGGCACAGGCTCCGAGTGGCCGCTTGCTGAACGCACGCTGAGCAGGATAAGGGGAAACTATGGAACTGGATGAACTGCGTCGGCGGCTTGATGTTTTCTGTGCGGCACACTATGTCGGGCCAAGCGAAGTCACCGAGGTTGTCGTGATGCCTGGTCACGCGGGCTTCGCCTACGGCTTCCGTGTGGCTCAGGCAGCGAGCATTGAATCATGGTTTATCCGCCTGCCGCCCCCTGGCGTGAACTGGGTAGGCACTGCTGACGTACTCAGACAGGTTGCCGTGCTCAACGCACTGGATGGCACCGAGGTACCGCACTGCTCTGTAAAGTGGTCAGGCGATGACCCCCAGTGGTTTGGCTCCCCGTATTTTATCGTGCCTTGGCTTCAGGGCGATGTCATGCGCATCGGCCCAGATGATTGGGGGCACCAGCTTTCCGCCAGCCAGCATCTGGAATTTGGCCGCCAAGCAATGACCGCGTTGGCTGGCCTGCACCGGGTCGATATCGCCAAGGTGCCCTATCTAGGCGAGCCGGTGCCCTTTGCCGAAGACGTTACCCGCTGGGATCGATTTGTAGAGAAAGCTGCGGAGCCCCATCGCCTTGCCGATGTACCCAAAGTGCGGCAGCGACTACTCGACACCATGCCAGCAGATGCGCCGGTCGGTATCTTCCATGGCGATTTTCAGACGGCCAATTTGTTTGCCTCTGAAGACGCCCAGCTACTGGCGCTGATTGACTTTGAGCTGACAGGAGTCGGCGCAACCCTTAATGACGTTGGCTGGATATGTACCTTTAGTGATCGCGATGCGTGGGATGGCGAGTCGCCGCGCACCATGTTTTTAGACCCCGACACGCTGATAGAGCTTTATCAAGCCGCTTATGGACAAGCGGTTGCGGATCTAAATTGGTATCGAGCTTTGGCGGCCTATAAGTTCGCCATCATTAGTGGTTTGAACTTAAGTCTGCACCGACGCGGTAAACGAGTAGATGAGACTTGGGAGATCACGGCATTGTCCATGCAGCCTTTGATTGATCGGGCTCAGCAGCTACTGGGCTAAGGTCGAATGATCAACCGGTCTGTTTTTCATCAAGTCTTGCTATCATCCGGACACGATCCAAGCTCTATCTGAATGGTGGAGTGCTCAATACCAAAGCGCTCTTTAAGCAGTTGTTTGATATCGCCAATCACATTCTGCACCTTGGCGTTTTCAGGAATCAGCGCGTGCAACGTCAGCAGCGGCTTTTCGGCGGTTAACCCCCACGCGTGCACATGGTGTACACCATCAACCTCGTCGATTTCCTCGGTGAGCGTGGCCTTAANTTGCGCCAGATTCACTCCGGCGGGCACGCCTTCGAGCAGAATGTGCGNCGACTCTTGTAGNACGCNATAAACGCCGCGGCTTAGAATCGCCACAATAGCGAGCGTGAGTANCGGATCCGCGTAAAGCCAACCCACAGTCATGACGANAANGGCTGCGACTATGGCTGCCACTGAGCCGAGTAAATCTCCCAATACGTGCAGGGCAGCGCTACGAATATTGGTGTTACTGCNGGTGTCGTGTAGCAGGCGAAAGGCAATCAAATTCACGATGAAGCCCAGCGTTGCGACGATGAGCGCNGGCCAAGNATTCANTGTCTCAGGATTGATCAGTCGCTGCACGGCCTCTACGGTGATCCAGATAATCAGCGCTACCATGGTGAGACCATTNACAAAGGCCGCNAGCACNTGAAAACGGTGATAGCCATAGGANAGCNGNTGGTCGAAGCCGCGCTTCGANAGNTGNGCNGCCCACCAGGCAAGGCCTANNGCNGTNGCNTCCAAAAACATATGCCCCGCATCTGCNACCAGCACCAAGGCATTGGCCCANAGNCCGACNNCAAGCTCCACCAACATGAAAGNTGTGATCANNANGCAAGCTTTGCGNAGCGCNNNNATANCGCCGTCGGNGTNNTGGTGTGAGTGNGCCATANGGNACTGTAGCAGTNAGAAAATNNGCCCGCCAGTAGGTGCGCTGNTTCCAGCCATTGGTTAATCTTNANCCATCAGTTTTGACATCANAGGGGATNNATATGGANCGCATGAGTCTGGAATTTATCGNNCGCGTGGCGGTACTNAAGTTCAACCATCCGGAAGTGATGAATGCAGTGGGCGGNAAAATGCTCGAAGANTTNGNCGANGCCATNGCACANATCAAGGCNCGCGGCAGCGANACCCGCTGCNTGCTACTGACCGGNGAAGGNCGCGGGTTTTGCGCAGGCGCCAATCTCAATGATGACAGTGACAAGCGCCGCAAGGGTGGNGCNGGNGACNGTTTGCGGANCACCTACCANCCGCTNATGTTTGAACTGCGTGCTCTNAATATGCCGATGGTNACNGCNGTCAATGGCGCTGCCGCTGGCGTTGGCATGAGCTTCGCCATGATGGGNGACATTGTCTGCGCCTCNCGCCAAGCCTATTTNNTGCAGGCCTTNGCGCGNATCGGCTTAATCCCTGACGGCGGNGCAACGTTCCTGTTNCCTCGNTTGGTTGGCTGGGGCCGCGCNATGGAACTATCACTGCTNGCCGANCGNCTNCCTGCNGAGCAAGCTCAGGAGTGGGGCCTGGTGAACCGCGTCTATGACGATCAAGAGGCATTGATGAGCGGTGCCATGGAAGTTGCCAATCGCCTCGCCAANGGTCCTAAGTCGCTGTCGCTGATCCGCAAGGCNTACTGGAAGACNTGGTCGAATTCNTACGAGCAGCAGTTAGAGCTTGAATCNGATNTGCANAATGAAGCAGGCCANAGCAGCGATTTTAAAGAGGGCGTGAGCGCGTTTTTGCAAAAACGNGATGCNCAGTTCNAAGGNCAGTAAAGACCAGCCGTAAAGACGAGAGAATTAAAGCGNTGNGATNCAAGTCGNGTCGTACGAAANAAGCAGGGGAGANATACATGANNGGATCACTNGCAGGCCGNGTNGCCTTGGTNACNGGTGGNGGNCGNGGCGTAGGTCGAGGTATCTCCATGGCGNTGGCCGCCGACGGNGCCACNGTCGCGGTGAATTACCGACGCGATNNNGANGCCGCNGAAGANACNGTNGCNNCNATNNTNGCNGCNGGTGGNAAGGCNCANGCCTANNCCGCNTCGGTCGACGACTATGAGCAAAATGCCGAAATGGTCGCCGCCATNGAAGCCGACCANGGCGCCGTNGGCATCNTGGTGAACAACGCGGGCATCGCCAGCCGAGGTCAAAGCGTCGAGCAAACNGACCCCGCCGAACTGCAACGTGTTGTCGCTACGCACGCCTTTGGTCCNCACTACCTGAGCAAGCTGGTGATTCCCAAGATGCGCGCACTCGACCGCGGCGATATCGTCATGATCTCTAGTGTGGCTACCCGATCACTCAGCGGNTTTGGCGCTCCTTACAACATGGGTAAAACCGCCATGGAGGCCCTAGCCTATACGCTAGCGAAAGAGGAGCGGCCTAATGGCATTCGAGTCAACATCGTCGCCCCGGGTTTGGTTGACACGGACATGGGCCAGCGTTTGATGAATGCGCTGCAAGGCGTGGAGGATATTCGCACGCTAGACAAGAGCATGCCTTGGGGCCGTGTCTGCCAGCCTGAAGACGTTGCTAACGTCGTGAAGTTTTTGGTCAGTGATGCCAACTCCTATCTGACCGGTGAGCGGCTGTACTGCGACGGTGGTGGTCAGGATATCGGCCGCAGCTAGCCCAGCATGAGGGCGTTNAATCAGGCCAGNGCTTCGATATGCACGGCGGCAGATCGCGCTAACGCCTCGAGGTTATAGCCGCCTTCTAAGGTCGATACCACTCGGCCTTGGGCATATTGGTTGGCCACTGCCACGATAAACTGCGTTACCCACCGATAGTCATCCTCGACCNAGCGCAAATCCGCTAGCGGATCGTCTATGTGGGCATCAAAACCTGCGGAAACGAAAACGATATCTGGTTGGTGTGCTTCCAATGCCGGCAGCCAATCACGTTCAATGGCTGCGCGAAAAATCGATCCGCTACTGCCTGCCGTGAGTGGCGTATTGACGATGTTGGGCTGTACGAGGTCATCAAGACGGTTGGGGTAGTAGGGCGACTGAAAGCTGGAGCACACAAGTATTTGTGGGTNGTCGCGGCAGATATCGACGGTGCCATTACCGTGGTGCACGTCGAAATCGAGTATGGCGACGCGCTCAACGTCTGCATGATCCAGCGCGGCAATGGCCGCTATGGCGACGCTGTTGAGCAAACAAAAACCCATCGCGCTGTGACGCTCTGCGTGATGCCCTGGCGGTCGCACGGCGCAGAAGACACGTTGCTGTGCGCCGTTCAGGACCGTATCCATGCCAGCAAAAACTGCCCCAGCAGCAAGCTCGGCAACGCTGAGGCTTGCCGNGCTCATCCACGTATCTGGATCCAATGGCACAATCCCGTCTTCAGGTTGCGATGCTTGCAAAAAGTCCANATGAGACTGGCTGTGCGCGGCGAGAATGCGCTCCGGCGGTATNGGCCGGGGCTGCACTACCTCAAAGTCTTGGGTCAGGCCTATTTGCGATAAGTGATTCATCAGATGACTTAATCGCTCTGGTCGCTCGGGATGACCGTCCATCACATGATGATTGAGATATTCAGGATGAGTATAAATTCGCATACTGCGCGCGCCTTNAACTGCAGCGTGAAGGCTAACCCAATCTGCAAACTAGGCACATGAGGAGTAAATGGCGCAGGTAGTGATAACCTCAGTCGGGTACCGGAGAAAGTTGTTGAACACAGTATTGCTCTTTTTGCGCACAGCGGTGGCAGCCTGTTTTGGCTTGCTCGTTTGGGTGTTGGTGCGAGATGCCTTTGCGACCGAAGAAAGTCTTTTTACGGTGACATTGCCCGTTTGGGTCGCGGGCTTAGCCGGCGGCGTCGTGAGCGCTCTCTTTGCCCCNAGGCAGGGTATCGTGCTGGCGTTTACCACCGGTGTGATTATGGCNGTGTTATTTCTAGCCTTTCGCCACCTGTATTTGGGCCTGCCGCTTGAGGCTAATACGCTGCTAACGCTTTGGCCTATGTGGTTTCCAGTGGCCTACTATCTCGGCGCNTACGGATATCTGACATTGCTGCAGCGCCTGTATCGCCAGTAAGTTTTTTTTGGGGAGGTCCAATGCAAGAGGTTACTAACAAACTTCGCTCCGGCCAGCGAATCTATGTCGCCGGCAGCAGTAATGAACCCACCGGTTTGCTGCGCGATTTGGCGGCCAGCGAGCTACCNGAAAATCTCGAATTCATCCAATTTCCTCTGCCCGGTTTAAACCAAACAGACTTCACGCAGTTCAACGATACGGCTTCGGTGACTACGTTCTTTATGTCGTCGGCGCTGGCGAAGGGCGAGGCTGCTCGAGTGAATTATCTGCCCATGCAAATGCGCGCGACCTACGATTATCTGGCCACTAATGTCGACGTGTATCTACTGCAGGTCGCCCACGATCAAGAGGGGCGACTGCGCGTGGGCCCAAACGTGGATTTCCATGAGAGTGTGCTGGCTCAAAACCCCACCGTCATTGCGCAGTTGAATCCGAGCATGGTGGCGCCAGCAGGTAGCCCGCTGATGAATCCTGCCTTGATCGACGTGTTGATCGCAAACGATGTCTCGGCGCCTGCGCTTGCGCCCGCAAACATTGATGATGCGGCCCAAGAAATTGGCCGATTGGTGGCGGGTTTGATTCGAGATGGCGATTGCTTGCAAACCGGTATTGGTGCCATTCCGGCGGCCATTTTGAATCAGCTCACGGATAAAAATGATCTTGGCATGCACGGTGGCTTGATCGACGACGGTGGCATGCGTTTGATTCAGCNGGGCAACCTGACCGGTGCGCAAAAAACCATCGATACTGGTAAGCACATTACCGGTATGGCTCTNGGTAGCGACGAGCTGATGCAGTGGCTGGCGACGGAACGTAATGTGGTGTTTCGTGGCGCAAACCACACCCATGAGGTCAGCGCTATTCGTCAGCTTGACGGTTTCGTGTCGGTCAATTCTGCTGTGGAAGTCGATCTTTTTGGGCAGGTGAACGCCGAAATGGCTGGCGGTCGTCAGATATCAGGCACNGGTGGCAGCGTCGATTTTATGCGCGCGGCTAAGGCTTCCAAGGGCGGCCGCTCCATTGTTGCCATGAACGCAACCGCGCGCGGTGGNAGCGTGTCGCGCATCGTTCCCAAGGTGGAAATGGTCACGGCGCTGCGCACAGACGTNGATACNGTAGTTACCGAACATGGCGTGGCGCAGATCAAAGATCTGCCCAACCGAGCCAGAGCCGANGCGCTCATCCAAATCGCTGCACCGCAGTTTCGCGACAAACTCAGAGACGCGCTTTAGCGCCTGATCGCACCGCTATTACTGCTCTGGCGCGAGATGCGCCAAAAAGAAAGCGTACTCCTCCGCCAACTCCTGCAGCGCGGTAAAACGCCCTGATTGCCCCCCATGGCCCGCACCCATATTGGTTTTAAGCAGCAGTACATTGTTATCGGTCTTGGTGTAACGCAGCTTAGCCACCCACTTGGCAGGCTCCCAGTAAGTCACCCGTGGATCGTTCAGGCCGGCGGTGACCAACATTGGCGGATAGTTCTGGGCGCATACCTGATCTACCGGCGAGTAGCTGCGCATGTAGTGAAAGGCCTCCTCGTCTTCAATGGGGTTACCCCACTCTGGCCACTCCATGGGCGTTAGGGGGAGGTCTGGATTGAGCATGGTCGTGAGCACGTCGACAAAGGGCACATGTGCCGCGACCGCGCCAAACAGCTCCGGGGCTTGATTCACCACTGCCCCCATCAATTCGCCACCAGCGCTGCCGCCGCCGATGGCGATTTTTCCAGTTTGGGTATAACCGCTGTCGATTAAATGCGTTGCGCAGTCGACAAAGTCGTTGAAGGTGTTGTTGCGCTCTCTCAGTTTGCCAGCGGTATACCAGTGGTAGCCAAGGTCGTCGCCCCCGCGAATGTGCGCAATGGCGAAACTAAAGCCACGCTCGAGTAACGAGATCACGTTGCTAGAAAAACTGGGCGGTATGGCATGGCCATAAGCGCCGTAGCCATAGAGATAAACCGGCGCGCTACCGTTTATCGGTGTGTCTTTGTGCCGCACTACACTCATCGGCACATGGGCGCCATCGCGAGCGATCACCTGTCTTCGTTCACTAACGAAGTCCGAAGCCTCATAGCCGCCGGGTATCTCCTGTACTTTTAAGCGGGTCAGCGCCTTTGTTTGCCAGCAGTAATCGAAGACCGTGTGGGGCGTGACCATGGAGGTATAGGCCAGTCGCAAGGTGTCGGTTTCGAAGCTTGGGTTGGTGCCTAAATCGACGCTATAGGCAGGTTCAGGAAACTCAATCAGATGGCTGCCGCTGTCGGTGACGATTTGCACCTGATCAAGGCCATCGATGCGCAGGCAAACGACGAGCGCATCGGCAAAGGCGATGTGACCCATTAGATAGTGACTATCGTTGCCGGGTAGCAGTATCTGCCAGTGAGCTTCTTCCGGTGTCGCTAAGGGAGTTTCAAACAGATCGAAGTTCGGGTGATTGCAGTTACTGCGAATAATCAGCCTGCCGGTTTCAGCGCTGTCGCCTTGATGCTCCACATCGTACTCGTGACCCTCTCGACGTGTTGCGATCAGCGTCCTTTCGGCAAGCAAGTTGCTTCTGGGCACAAAACGCACCTCGCTGGTGACGTGATCGCCGCAGCTGATGAACATCAGCTGTTCGGATTGGCTCAGCCCTAGACTGACAAAAAAAGAATCGTCCTGTTCTTGGTAGAGCAGCGTGTCCTCGTCGTTTATCAGCGCGCGATAGAGTGCTTTATCAGGCCGCCAATTTTCATTCACCAGGAGATAGGCGAAGCCATTGCTGTCTGCATTCCAGACCACGCTGCCTGCGCAATTCTCGATGGCGGTTGTTAGCGCGTCGCCGGTAGCGATATTGATTACCTGCAACGTGAAACGTTCGCTGCCGTTAGTGTCTGTGCTGTAGGCGAGTTTCGTGCCATCTGGGCTTACCGTCAGAGCACCCAGACGAAAATACTCGCAGCCTTCGGCCAGCGTATTTTCGTTGAGCAATGTAGACCAATGCTCGCTGTCATCAGTGGTCGCCTGGCGCAGCCAGACTCGGTACTGATCGCCCGCGTTAAAGCGCCACTGATAGCAGTAGCCGTTTTTCTCATAAGGCACGCTTTCGTCTTGCTCTGGTTTACGTCCCTTCAGTTCCTCAAACAGGGTTTGCGTCAAACCTCGGTGTGGTTCGTACCAGGACTCGAAATAAGCGTTTTCTTCATTGAGATATGCCAGTACATCGGTGTCTTCTACCTGCGGGTAGCCAGGGTCCTGCAACCAAAAATACGGGTCGTCTAGATCAACACCGTGATAACTGTGGCGATAGGGGCGCCGTTGGGCGATGGGGGGTGGCGTTACGGTCATGGTTTAGTGCTGGCTCTGCTATTTGTGAGGTCGCAGAGCATTCATCAGCGCTTGCGGGATTGCAATGTAGGTGCCTTGTTGGTGGCCGCCGCGCTATC
>PBTJ01000104.1 GCA_002726925.1 Gammaproteobacteria bacterium
CCGGCGATACGTTCGGCCACCTGGGCGATACGCTCAGTGGTGCCGACACTCGTGCCGCCGTATTTTTGAACAATCAGTGCCATTTACTCATCCATTGAGACGCTCACCTGCGCCGCGAAAATACGGGCGTGGCCTAGGAAACCAACTGCCCCTCTACCCACTGCTGAGCAGCGATTAGTGCCTGCGCCACCGCATCAACCTGATCACCGCCGCCCGCGCGTGCTAAGTCTGGGCGCCCCCCACCCTTAGCGCCGACGAGTGGCGCGACGGTTTGCATGAGTTGAGCCGCAGATAAACTCGCCGACAAGGATTTGCTTGTAGCGGCGACCATGCCGACTTTGCCGTTATCCACCGACGCCAAAACCACCATCGCATCAGTGGGAAGCTGCGATCGAACAGTATCCAGTGTCTGCATCATGGCCTTGTTGTCGCCATCGACTTGAGCAGCGAGGAAACTGATACCAGCAATGTCGACCACTTGAGCGCTCAAGTCAGAACTCTTATTTGCCACCAGTTGCTGGCTCATTTGCGCCACTTGCTTTGTCAGTGCGCGATTTTCAGCAATCAGCTGCTCGAGTTTGCCGGCAACCTCGCGGCGCCCAACCTTGAGCGACTCGCCGACGTCGTTGAGCAGCACTTGATCCTCATAAACCTGGCTCAGGGCCGCGTCGCCGGTGACGGCTTCAACCCGCCGGATACCTGCGGCAATTCCCGTTTCNGATACGATTTTGAAAAGACCAATATCACCCGTGCGATTTACATGAGTGCCGCCGCAAAGTTCCATGGAATAACCATTGCCCATGGTCAGTACGCGCACTCGGTCACCATACTTTTCACCAAAAAGAGCNATTGCGCCTCGCTGCACGGCGTCGTCATAGCTCAGAAGCTCAGTATCGACATTGGAATTGAATCTGATTTGTCCATTAACGCGCTGTTCAATCTGCTGAAGTTCTGCGGCGCCAATAGCTCCGGTATGCGCAAAATCGAANCGAAGCTTGTCGCCGTTAACAAGGGANCCTTTTTGCTGCACGTGCTCNCCCAGTATCTCGCGCAGCGCGGCGTGCAGTAAGTGGGTTGCGGAATGATTCGCGCGGGTTTGATCGCGGGTCGTGNTGTCGACCTCGGCGAGCAAAGAGTCTCCGGCTTGAACGGTGCCGTTGAGCATGCGGCCAATGTGNAGGAACTGATCACCGCTAATCTGNGTGTCGGTCACAGCAAACCCAGCGCTATCGTTGCGCAAAATGCCACGGTCGCCTACCTGACCACCACTTTCGGCATAAAAAGCAGTCTGATCCAGAACGACTACCCCTGCTGGGCCGTCATCGCTGAGCTGCNCCACGGGTTCGCCCTCAGCGTCAAAGACCGCGAGTACCGTCGCTTGATTGGCGAGTTGTTCGTACCCGCAAAACATTACTTTCTCTTTTACGCTGATCTTTTGCCCAAGGCTCGTCGAGAAACTCGTGGCGGCACGACCGCGCGCGCGCTGTGCTTCCATCGCGTCGTCAAAACCGGCTTGGTCGACAGACATATTCAGTTCACGGGCAACATCCGCAGTAAGGTCCACCGGGAATCCGTAGGTGTCATAAAGCTTGAACGCAACATCGCCGGGCAAGATGTCTCCCGAAACNTCGCCGAGTTCTTTCTTCAGCAGNTCCATGCCNTGATTCAGTGTTTCGCTGAACCGTGCTTCTTCGTCGGCTAAAGCCTGAGTTACTGCATCAGCGCTCTGNGCAAGCAGCGGATAAGCATCACCCATCTCTTCAACCAACACCGGTACCAGCTTGTGAAAAAAGGCTTCCTTAATGTCGAGCTTGTATCCGTGACGCAAACCGCGACGAATGATACGTCGCAGCACGTAGGCGCGATCTTCATTGCCAGGCAGCACACCGTCAGCAATCAGGAANGCGCTGCTGCGGATATGATCCGCGATAACACGCAAAGAGGCTGTGTTGAGAACTTGGGCCGGGTCGGTGATACCCGCATGCCTGCCCGCCTCTGTCATGACCCGTGCAAATAAGTCGATTTCGTAGTTACTGTGAACCCCTTGCAATATGGCGGCCATACGCTCAAGACCCATACCCGTATCCACGCCGGGCTGCGGCAACGAATCTAGGGTGCCATCGGCACTACGATCGAACTGGGGAAAGACAAGATTTTGAAATTCGATAAAACGGTCGCCATCTTCGTCAGGTGATCCGGGAGGTCCTCCGGCGATGGACGGACCGTGATCATAAAACAGTTCGGTGCACGGTCCGCAGGGACCTGTGTCTCCCATGGTCCAAAAATTTTCTTCGAGGTCGATAATCCGCTCGTTGGCGATACCAACCTTGTCTCGCCAAATCTTGCGTGAATCGTCGTCGGTTGGGTGCACGGTGATCAAAATCTTATCAGCATCTAAGCCAACCAACTCGGTAGCAAATTCCCAAGCCCAAGTGATGGTTTCTTCTTTGAAGTAATCTCCGAAGCTGAAATTTCCCATCATCTCGAAAAACGTATGGTGTCTCGCGGTGTAACCGACGTTTTCAAGATCGTTATGCTTTCCTCCCGCACGCACGCAACGTTGCGCGGACGTTGCTCTTGTATAGCCAGGATCCGACTTACCCAGCAGTGGGTCTTTAAACTGGTTCATCCCGGCATTGGTGAACAGNAGTGTTGGGTCGTTATGCGGGACAAGAGAACTGGAGGACACAATTCGATGCCCTTTCGATTCNTAGAAATCGAGGAACGCGTGCCGTAAATCAGCGGTTTTCATGGTGTAAAGACTGACCCAAAAAGGACTCGAAATGATAGTGCATTCAGGACTCTAATGGCAGGACTGAGACCCAAATCTCCGGTGAACCATACCGTCGTCTCTGGCGGGCGCAGCTGCCCACACCGAGCGGTGATCCACGGTTATCGGTCTATCGCCTGCATCACTTGATTGATCGCACGAGACGCCACCCCTGCCGGAAACCCGCGTCTGGCTAAAAATCTCGCGATGCGCGCGCGCTCTTTTTGGCCTTCATGCCATGCTTGACGCTGCTGGTCTCGAGAAAGCGTTTTGTCTGATGCAGCTTCACCNGTAATCGTCAGCGTACCGCAATCCAATGCCGCATAGGTGTTTTCGCTATTATCCGATGAGTTAGCGTGCGGCTGCGACGAGAGCATATTAGCCGGTCTGTGCGTCCGAGCCTTCTTTTCAACCTGCAAAATAGCNTTGGCCAGCCATTGTTCGTCATAGGGCTCCAGCAGTGTCTCGATCAGCTCTTTGTTCAAGCCGTTCTGCTCAAGTTCGCGCTGCATAAATACTGGACCGTAGCCACGCTCAACGCGACTACGACAAAAGGCTTCGCCATAGCGCGTGTTACACAGCAGGCCTAACGCTTGAAGCTCAGTGGTTACCTCATTGACGACTTCGGACAAAAAACGGCGCTGTAACTTGGTGGTCAACTCGACAACACTGTATTCCCGCGTTCCTAGCAAACGCACCGCCGCGCCATAGCATTTGGCCTGATTCGCGGCGTCCTTCGAATCTAGGCCAGCACTATGCTTAAGTCCCACAGNTCGTTATGCCTAAGCTTCTGTCGCGCCTCCTTCGCCCAAGCCCGNCTCGCCTGNATCACCAGCGAGCGCTTCCACGTTGTCACCACCCTCGCCAAGCGNTGGCATCAGTANTTGTCTGATGCGCGCTTCAATCTCTTCTTTTAGCTCAGGTTGATCATCCAAAAAGTCAGCCGCGTTTTTGCGCCCTTGACCAATGCGTTCGCCGTTGTAGGAGTACCAGGCGCCAGACTTCTCTACCAAATTCTGTTCAACGCCCAGTTCCAGAATTTCGCCGGTACGGTGGATGCCCTGGCCATACAGAATTTGAAATTCGGTTTGTCGGAAAGGTGGCGCAACTTTGTTCTTCACAACTTTGACGCGGGTCTCGTTACCAACCACCTCNTCGCCATTCTTCACCGCACCGATGCGGCGAATATCAAGACGAACGGATGAATAAAACTTCAGGGCGTTACCACCGGTGGTNGTTTCTGGGGAGCCAAACATGACGCCAATTTTCATGCGGATCTGGTTAATGAACACAACAAGCGTATTGGACTGCTTGATGTTGCCAGTCATTTTGCGCAGTGCTTGGCTCATTAACCGCGCTTGCAACCCCACATGGCTGTCNCCCATGTCGCCTTCAATCTCTGCACGGGGCGTAAGCGCCGCGACCGAGTCGACGATGACCACGTCGACTGCGGCTGACCGCACTAGCATGTCGCAGATTTCCAGGGCCTGCTCGCCCGTATCGGGTTGCGAAACGAGCAAGTCGTCNGTGTCCACACCAAGAGCCTGGGCATACAAGGGATCCAGCGCATGCTCAGCGTCGATGAAGGCGCAGGTGCCGCCAGCCTTTTGCGCCTCGGCGATAACCTGCAGCGTTAGGGTGGTCTTACCCGATGATTCTGGGCCGTAAATCTCGACAACTCGTCCCTTTGGCAGCCCGCCAATACCNAGTGCGACGTCCAAGCCGAGGGACCCGGTAGAGATCGACGGTATGGTGACCAACTCTTTGTCCCCCAGGCGCATCATGGAGCCCTTNCCAAATTGCCGCTCGATTTGCGCAAGCGCCGCGCTGAGAGCGCGCTCTTTTTCCGGACCNGCCTTGTCTGAGCTGCTTGCTTTTACACTTTCCTTCGCCATTGTCTTTCCTCGTATCTACTCTCAGTTCGTNTCATCGACGCTTACCGCGACGGTCTAGTGGTTCTTCGTTGCGCTGACGGTCTCGCGCNTAACGGCACTCTCAGACTGGTTGCCTATACCTCATGTGCTTTTGGCCTGATCGTTACTCTAGCCGATATTCCACGTGCTTCTTGATCAGTACTGTATATTCGTTCAGTAGTCGCCGCAAGGCTCATTTTTAAGTTTCAGTATGGCTGGCCAGTTGACGGCGATTTATCCCCTGTAGTTCACTGCTGCTACTTTCTGGGCTGATGTGAACCCGACACCCATGCGATCTAAGACTTNTGCCCACGACCNCGTGCTGCCCGACGCCGACAAACTCACGCCGATGATGCAGCAATATCTCAGCATCAAGGCCGACCACGCCGAGGCCTTACTTTTTTACCGCATGGGTGACTTTTATGAACTGTTCTTCGACGATGCAAAAGTGGCCTCAGACCTACTCGACATCACGTTAACGGCCCGAGGTCACGCCGGAAANGCGCCCATACCCATGTGCGGTGTGCCTTACCACGCGGCAGACGGCTACCTAGCAAGATTGGTAAAGCTCGGCCGCAGCGTCGCCATTTGCGAGCAAGTAGGCGACCCAGCGACGAGCAAGGGGCCGGTNGCACGCCAAGTAAAGCGCGTTGTCACGCCGGGCACCCTCACCGATGATGCCTTGCTNGAAACCAAGTCGGATAGCGCGACAGCAGCACTGTATTTTNCCGAAGATCAAATCGGCCTAGCCCTGCTGAATCTGTCATCTGCGCANTTGNTACTGCAACAATTACCCACTCAAGACCTGCTGCTGGACGCCATTACCGCCATTCGTCCCGCGGAGATNCTATTGCCCGCCAGCCAAGCTGCAATTTGGCNAGAGCCCTTGGCTGCCTTCGCCGCTGTGACTTGTCTGGATGACAGCAGTTACCAAGCCCATCGCGCTGCGGAGACGCTTAATCAACATTTTCAGCACGATGTCGCAGCGGTTGCCGGCATTGGCCATTCAGACCCTTGCCTTGTTGCGGGAGCCGCGGCACTGGCCTATGTCCAAGGCACTCAGTGCCAGCCTTTGGACTTTCTGCAACAAGTTGTGCACAAGCGGGATAACCAGTGTATCGGTATGGACGCACAGTCNCGACGCAATCTTGAAATCGATGTCCGCAGCACTGGGGCAACAGATCACACGCTGCTGAGCTTGATGGACACGACCGTCACACCCATGGGTAGCCGGTTACTGCAACGCTGGCTACATGAGCCATTGCGCGATGTTGCTCAGGTAAGNCGGCGCCAGCAGTGGATTAGCGACGTGCTTGCCGCACGAGTTGGNGACGACATTCGCGGNAGTGTCAAACCGGTCGGTGACCTTGAGCGTATTTTGACGCGGATCAACCTGGGTTCTGCATCGCCGCGAGACATTGGCAAGTTACGAGATGCGCTGGGACAACTACCCNCCATCAAGCAGACACTGAACGCTATCGCCGGAGAGCTGAATCAACAGCTGATCGCTTCCCTTGGCGACTTCGCACAGCTGTATCACAAACTCACCGAGGCGTTGGTCGAGGNACCACCGGTTACGCTGCGTGAGGGTGGCGTTTTCGCGCTCGGTTACAGCGAAGAGCTGGACCGGCTGCGCAAAGTCACGAGCCACTCCGCGAATTGGCTGGCAGAACTCGAGCGAGACGAACGCGAACGCACCGGCATTACCGCGTTAAAAGTTGGCTATAACCGCGTACACGGCTACTACATCGAAACATCCAANGCCGCAAAGGGCGATGTACCCGAAGAATATGTGCGCAGACAGACCCTGAAAAATGCCGAACGCTATATCACTCCTGCGCTGAAAGCGTTTGAGGAAGATGCCCTGCGCAGTCAGGGGCAATCGTTGCAATTGGAGCGACGTTTATTTGGCGANTTACTGATCGATTTAGCCGGTCAGGCTAGCACGTTGAGGAATGCAGCCGAGGCTGTGGCCCAAAGTGATGTGCTCGCCTGTCTTGCCGAACGCGCCTACAGCCTCGGCTTCAACGCCCCGAGCTTTACCGAGCAGCGTGGTGTGCAGATTACCCAAGGCTGGCATCCGGTAGTCAAAAATAGCTCCACCAACGCGTTTATTGCGAACGACCTCGACCTTTCGCCTCACCAGACCATGCTGATCGTGACTGGCCCGAACATGGGCGGGAAGTCGACTTACATGCGGCAAATCGCGCTGATCAGTCTGCTCGCTTACGTCGGCAGCTATGTGCCCGCCCAAGCGGCAACCCTTGGCCCGATTGATCGTATCTTTACGCGCATTGGCGCTGCGGATGATTTAACCAGCGGACGGTCAACCTTTATGGTCGAGATGACCGAAACTGCGCACATCTTGCATAACGCGGGTCCCAACTCGTTGGTCTTGCTGGATGAAATTGGNCGCGGCACCAGTACCTACGACGGCCTCGCGCTGGCCTGGGCATGCGCACAGCANCTGGCGGAAAAGAGCCATGCCCTGACCCTGTTCGCCACCCATTACTTTGAACTGACGAGTTTGCCGACGCGTTGCCCCAATGTTGGCAACGTCCACCTCAACGCTAAGGAGCACCGCGGCGACATCGTATTTTTGTACCAAGTGCAGCNAGGGGCTGCGAGTCAGAGCTACGGAATTCAAGTCGCCAAACTCGCCGGAGTGCCGAAAGCTGTATTGGATATTGCCAGAGCGAGGCTGCGCGGTTTTGAGCAGCAAGCTGTGCTGGGCGATACGACTACCACCGGACAGTCTGATCTGTTCGTCGGCGCTGTTTCGACGCCGCCAGAGACTTGGTCGGAGGNNGTGAACGCCATTGACAGAGAATCTGCGAACGAGCAAACNCAGGCGTTGCTAGATGAATTNTGCAGCATCGACATTAATGANCTCACGCCGCGCCAAGCCATGGACGTACTCGACCACTTGCAGCAGCTTGCGCAGCAAAATGCTGACCAAAACCGGTAGCTGACTAGACAGCCTGCCTCGGGCGGTTACACTACNGCGCTTCNACTCACGGCCTCTTGCGCAATCTGACTGAAGATTTNGAACATAAGNTTCTAGATGACATTAAGGTATTGGTATGNCGTTCATCGTTGGCGAAAACTGCATCAAGTGTAAGCACACTGACTGCGTCGAAGTTTGCCCCGTTGATTGCTTTTACGAGGGGCCCAACATGTTGGTCATTCATCCCGACGAATGCATCGACTGCGCCCTGTGTGAGCCTGAGTGCCCAGCGGATGCGATATTCTCCGACGACGAAGTGCCGGAGGACCAGGTGCCGTTCATCGAACTGAANGCCGAACTTGCGGAGCTTTGGCCGAATATTACAGAGATCAAAGCATCGCCTGCCGATGCCGAAGAATGGGACGGCAAACCGGGCAAACTGGCGCTGCTGGAACGCTGATACGACCTAGCTTTTCGGCAATAACATCGCAGGGTTGATTGGCTGGCCCTTGCGCCGCACCTCAAAGTGCAGCTTCTGGCCCACGCCAGGTCGAGGCAATATTTCCGCGATGATCACACCACCAGATATTCGCTGCTGTTCAGCAACCCGAATCTTACCGTTGAAGCTGTAGGCGCTGAGCAGGTCTGTCGTATGTTTGACGATCACAAGGCGCTCAAACCCGGCAATACCATTGCCCGCATAAACCACCTCACCGCTGCGAGTGCTACGGACCCTCGATCTTGCCGTGATCGCATAGTCGAGGCCTTTATTATTGCTGCCAAAAAG
>PBTJ01000105.1 GCA_002726925.1 Gammaproteobacteria bacterium
ATGTGGGGGAGCACAAAGTTCTGTTCGTGAGAGATGCGAATTTCGTCAAAGCCAAATGCACTGGCCCAAGCCGCGACTGCATCCATTTGCTCTGCGCTCACATCGCCCGGTGGTGTGCCGACGGTTTTGGTCGATAGAGTAACCGCTGCATAGCCTTTTACCCGATGTGGGGAAACATTGTGTTTCATCCAGCGGTTAAAGGCTGGATTTTCCAGCCGCTGTTTGCCCAGTAGTGCATCTGCGTCGTCGAATTTGGCGAAGGCCGGTGGTGCAAAAAAAGCGCTCAGGCGTCGCAGCTCGGACAGCGGCGCAGCAGCTTGTTCCTGATCGATCGCCGCCCATTCCTCATCAACTTGGGTCTTGAATCCTTCGGCGGTTAGGGCGCGCACCAGTATCTTAATTCTGGCTTTGTATTTGTTGTCGCGCCGACCGTAGCGGTTGTAAACCCGCATGATCGCCTCTGTGTAGGAGAGCAGATGCTTAATAGGCAGGCTCTCTCGTATCAGTGCACCAAGCACCGGAGTGCGGCCTAGACCACCGCCGGCATAGATATCAACCACGGCTTCTTCCGGGTGGTCGCTGCTGCCCCTGATGCGCATGCCGATGTCATGGACGCCTATGGCGGCTCGGTCGTATGCTGCGCCAGTAACGGCAATTTTGAATTTTCGCGGTAGCCACTCGAATTCCGGGTGCGAGGTGGACCATTGGCGTAACAGTTCACAGAAGGGCCTGGGATCAATGGCTTCGTCTGCTGCCGCACCGGCAAATTGATCGGTAGTGACATTGCGGATACAACTGCCACTGGTTTGAATCGCGTGCATATCAACGTCAGCGAGGGCCTGCAAAATGTCTGGCACATCCTCGAGTGCTGGCCAATTGAACTGCATGTTTTGACGTGTGCTGAGATGTCCGTAGCCTCGATCAAAATCTCGGGAGATCGATGCTAAGGCACTGAGTTGCAGGCTAGAGAGCGTGCCATAAGGAATCGCGACTCGCAGCATCGGTGCTAGGCGCTGGACATACAATCCGTTTCGCAGCCGCAGTTGCAAAAACTCGTCCTCGGATAGATCGCCCTGCAAGTAGCGTGCGGTTTGATCGCGGTAGTGGGCAACGCGTTGATTGACAAAGTTGCGATCAAACTCGTTGTACTGATACATGCGCTGCTAACTCCTCAAGCGAACGGTTTCGAAGCGGCATTCTAACGTGGGCTGCCTGTGTGACTGTCAGTACGTTTTGTTCTAACGAAATAAGCATTCGCCAAGTGGTTGGCTGCACCACAACAGCGCCGTCAACGTCGCTGCGAGCCGTATTTGCTTCGCGAAGCTTGTGCTTAACTCGGTTGCGCCTATAATTACCGCGGCAACTTACGGCGGCACCGGCACCCGTGATCGATTAACTCACTGGGGGATTTATGAGCGACGAACAGCAAGAAAGCCAAGCAGTGGTAGAAGAGAGCGTTAGTGCATCAGCGCAAAACAGCGATTCAAAGGCCGACGCGAAGGCCATATTGGTAATGTTTACCGCGGCAGTCGCATTTTGCGTGTTCTACATCTCGGGTTGGTCATTCGACCTCTAATTCACTTGGTGCCGAGCACCAAAACACGAAAATTTCTGCTAGCTCTGAAAGGCTGCGGATCTGCCCCTAGTCAGGGAGAACAGGTTGCAGGCGCTGTCGCGCGATGTCGATATTCAAGCCTTTTCGCGCGGCGTAGTCGCTTAACTGATCTTCATCGATTTTCCCCACACCGAAATACCGTGCCTCCGGGTGAGAAAAGTACCAGCCGCTGACCGCTGCCGCCGGATACATGGCGTAGCTTTTGGTGAGCTCAATGCCAGCTAGGTTGGTGGCATCGAGTAGTTCAAAAAGCGTTTCCTTCTCGCTGTGCTCTGGGCAGGCGGGGTACCCCGGGGCCGGACGAATGCCTCGATAGCGTTCCTTGATGAGTGCGTCATTGTCAAAATCCTCGGCGTCGGCGTACCCCCAAAATTCTCGTCTTACTCTNCTGTGCAGGTACTCGGCAAAGGCTTCTGCAAATCGGTCCGCCAAGGCTTTGATCATGATTTGATTGAAGTCATCGTTGGGAAAATCAGCGAGAATTTCCTCTAGATTGTTACCGCATGAAACGGCGAAACCACCGATATAATCGGCGATGCCCTGCGGAGCAACATAGTCAGCTAGGCAAAGATTTGGGCTTAGGTCATCTGGCTTAGGCGCCTGTTGGCGCAAGTGGCNCAGATCAGCAAGGGTCGTGCTGCGTTCTTCGCAGGTGTAAAGACGAATATCGTCGTCACCCAATCGATTTGCTGGCCAGATGCCCAGCACCCCCTTGGCTTTGAGTCGACCGTCAGCAATGAGCCATTCTAGACGCTCCTGAGTGTCGATCCAAAGGGCTGTTGCAGCTTCTCCTACCACCTCATCGTCGAGAATATTCGGAAATTTTCCGGCGAGTTCCCACGTCATAAAGTAGGGCGACCAATCAACAAAGGGCTGTAACTCAGTTAGCGAGGGCTCGACAACTTGCACCGCTGAATGTTGCGGCGATGGTGGTGTGTAACTGGCCCAGTCGAAACTCATGGCATTNGCTCGAGCGGCATCAAGACTCAGGAAAGTGCGTTTTTCTCGTCGCGCNTCGACGCGGTTTTTTATCAGCGCATATTCGGCGGCAACCTCTTGGGCGAAGNGTTCATAGTCTGGTTCGGTTGCCAGCAGCTTCGCCGCAACGCCAACCGCTCGCGAAGCATCGCTGACGTAGACGGTCGCTCGGTTGTGATATGCCGGTGCTATCTTCGCGGCGGTATGCGCCTTGCTGGTTGTCGCGCCACCGATCAGTAGCGGTATGTTTAGGCCAGCGCGCTGCATTTCTTTCGCCACGTTGACCATCTCATCAAGTGACGGGGTGATGAGCCCGGATAGACCGATGGCATCGGCATTTTCAGCAATCGCGGTTTGCAGAATTTTTTCGGTGGGTACCATCACGCCCAAGTCAATAATTTCGTAGTTGTTACACTGCAGAACAACACCGACGATGTTTTTGCCNATGTCATGCACATCACCTTTCACTGTCGCCAAGACGATTTTGCCTTTAGCGCTTTGCCGAGTATCGCCACGCAGGGCTTTCTCGGCCTCGATGAAGGGCACCAAATGGGCTACCGCTTGTTTCATCACACGGGCACTTTTGACCACCTGTGGTAGGAACATTTTGCCGCTGGCAAACAGGTCTCCGACTACCCCCATGCCCTCCATCAGTGGGCCCTCAATTACGTCTAGGGGGTGCGCGACAGTCAATCTCGCCTCTTCGGTGTCTTCCACCACATGGCTGTTTATGCCTTTGACCAAGGCATGAGTGAGGCGATCTTTGACCTCGAATTCGCGCCAGACGTCTGTTTGCACTTCTTTGGCAGAAGCAGTGCCACTGTAATTTTGCGCCAACGCCAGCAGTCGCTCAGTGGCGTCGGCGCGGCGATTCAGCACCAGATCTTCAGCAGCCTCTCGCAGATCCTCAGGCAGGTCATCGTAGATNCCTAATTGTCCAGCGTTCACGATGGCCATGGTCAGGCCGGCGCGAATTGCGTGGTAGAGAAATACGGTGTGAATGGCTTCGCGAACAAAATTATTGCCGCGAAAGGCAAAGGACACATTGCTCAGACCACCCGAGGTACTGACGCCCGGCAGGTGTGTATGCACCCATTCGACAGCCTNAATAAAATCGACTGCGTAGTTGTCGTGCTCTTCAATGCCGGTTCCAATGGCGAATATGTTCGGATCGAAAATGATGTCTCGTGGGTCGACATTTGCTTGCTGGGTGAGGATATTGTAGCTGCGCTGACAGATATCGATCTTACGCTGATAGGTATCGGCTTGGCCCTGCTCGTCGAAGGCCATAATGACCATGGCCGCGCCAAAGGAACTGCATTTGTTGGCGAGACTGATGAAGGCTTCTTCACCTTCCTTGAGGCTGAGTGAGTTAACAATGGCTTTGCCCTGTACGCATTTCAGTCCAGCCTCGATCACTTCCCATTTACTCGAATCAATCATGATCGGCACGCGGGAGATGTCGGGCTCGGTAGCGATCAGGTTGAGAAAGTGCTGCATGGCATCAACGCCATCTAGCATGCCTTCATCCATGTTGATGTCGATGATCTGTGCGCCGCTCTCAACCTGCTGNCGCGCAACATCTAACGCTTCGGTGTACTGGTTTTCTCGAATCAAGCGGGCAAACTTGGCAGAGCCTGTCACGTTGGTGCGCTCGCCAACGTTGATNAAAAGTGAATCGTTCCTGAGTTTCAAAGGCTCCAGCCCGGCCAAGGTCAACTCGGCTTTGAAGGGTGCTGTAATCTCGGTAGTTTGTGTCGATGAGTACGTCACGGGGATCGGCCGCGGGCGCACGTCTTTGACAACATCGACAATGGCCTTGATATGCGCAGGGGTAGTACCACAGCAGCCACCAACGATATTGAGGTAACCAGATTCGGCAAATTCGCTGATAAATTCGGCCATTTGTTCGGCATTTTGAGTGTACTCGCCAAATGCATCCGGCAAGCCTGCGTTTGGATGCGCGCTTACCCCGTCGCGACTGAGCAAGGCAAGTTCCGCGATATGAGGCCTTAGCTGTTCGGCTCCTAGCGCACAGTTCAATCCCACGGCGATTGGGTTTGCATGCTCAACCGAATACAAAAAGGCTTCGCAGGTCTGGCCTGACAACGTGCGCCCGCTAGCATCGGTGATGGTGCCGGAAATGATTAAGGGAAAGGGTTGCTCATGTGCGGCATTGACGTGGTGTACGGCAGCGATGGCTGCCTTAGCGTTCAATGTGTCGAATACGGTTTCAATCAAAAAAATATCGACGCCGCCTGCGATAAGCCCCTCAGTTGCCTCGATGTAGGCTTGCACGAGCTGGTCAAAATCAACGTTACGAAACTCTGGTCGATTGACGTCTGGTGAGATGCTCGCGGTACGGTTGGTGGGCCCGATGCTGCCCGCCACGAAGCGAGGTTGATCTGCAGTGCTAAAAATATCGGCACANCTGCGCGCGATCTGCGCGGCCTGTTGATTGAGATCTAAGCAAATATNTTGGGTACCGAAATCTTCTTGGGCAATACTGGTCGCATTAAANGTGTTCGTGCTGATGATGTCGCAACCCGCCTCAAGATAGCCGTTGTGCACCTCAGCGACAATTTGCGGCTGGGTCAGGTTCAAAATATCGTGGTTGCCTTGCAATGGGTGGTCATGATCCGCGTNCGACTCGCCGCGAAATGCCTCCTCTGACAGGCTGTAGTTTTGGAAGGCACTACCATAGGCGCCGTCGAGTACCAGAATTCTGTGCTGCATAATTTCCAATAGCCGCTCACGTGTTGGCNGCTCATGCAGTGGCGGAAGAGGCTGTGTCGCTTGTTTTGGCATTGGATTCTCTGAAATTCTCAAGCTAAGCATTGGTTCAACGCGAGTGGACACTCTAGGCGGTCACCACCTAAGCAACAAATCATCGGCTGAATACTTTTCGTGAGATTCCTTCATACTGCGGGGGAGTGCTGTTTTTCTCTGGATAAAGGCGAGTTAGGGCTAATTGCGACATCTCCTGTTCTGATGGCGCACCCGATGTACAATGTCGGGTCGAATAGCGGTTCCGCATGACGAGGGTTGTTGATGATCGAAATTTCTGCCAGCGCACAGACCTACCTGCAAGGGTTGCTTGCAAATCAAGACGACGAGGGCGTGAGTATTCGCATTTTTGTTGCGCAACCGGGGACACCGCAAGCGGAGACATGCATTGCTTACTGTCGACCTGGCGAAGAGCAAGAAGGGGACATCGCGGTGGAGTACGAAGGCTTCCGCGCTTGGTTCGAAGGCCGCAGCGAGCCCTATCTGGAGGAAGCGGAGGTTGACTATCAAGAAGACCAGATGGGCGGTCAACTTACGATCAAGGCCCCCAATTCACGCGTCCCTAAGGTCGGGCCAGATGCGCCGATCGAAGATCGTATTAACTATGTGCTCTATAACGAAATCAACCCTGGTTTGGCGACGCACGGCGGTGTTGTTTCGCTGGTAGAGGTCACTGAGTTAGGCGAGGCGGTGCTGCAGTTTGGTGGTGGTTGCCAAGGCTGCTCCGCCGTCGATCTAACGTTGAAAGGCAGTGTCGAAACGACGCTACTAGAGCGCTTGCCGGAACTGTCGGCGGTCAAAGACATGACCGATCACACGGTTACGGAAAACGCCTACTACACCTAGTGAGCTAATGCGAAGCTCGCCGATGGAGCATCGCATAGCAATCATCCAAGTTCAGATCGTCCTGCCAAGCTGCCGGCAAGACCTCGCAAAAGCTCCTCCGTTTCCTGCCAATCTATGCACGCATCGGTGATAGAAACGCCATAGTCCAAGCCCCCTGCGTTATTGATGCTTTGATTCCCCGCATTTAAGTGACTTTCGATCATTAGGCCGGTAATGGACTGATTGCCTTCATCGAGCTGCGCGCGCACGGCATCGACCACATTGCGCTGCTGACGATGATCTTTGTTCGAGTTCGCATGGGAGCAATCGATCATAATCGATTGAGTGAGGTCTAACTTGGCCAAGGCGGCTTCACAATTGGCGATATGCTCAGCCGAATAGTTCGGCCCATTGCTACCGCCACGCAGCACAATGTGTGCATGGGCATTGCCTTTGGTGTGCACCACGCTTACTTGCCCCTCAGGACTAATGCCAAGAAATCTGTGGGGGTTAGCAACTGACTGTAGCGCATTGATAGCGACGCCAAGTGAACCATCCGTACCGTTCTTGAAGCCCACTGGGCAGCTCAGGCCCGACGCCATCTCGCGATGTGTCTGCGATTCGGTGGTGCGCGCACCAATGGCGGACCAAGAGATGAGATCCTGCAGATATTGCGGCGTGATCGGGTCCAGTGCCTCGGTAGCTAGCGGCAGTCCCATTTCGGATAGGTCCAGCAGCAATTGTCGGCCGATATGCAATCCCTGGGCGACTTTGAAACTATCGTCCAAATAAGGATCGTTGATCAATCCCTTCCAGCCAACAGTGCTGCGCGGCTTCTCGAAATAGGCGCGCATCACGATGAATACTCGATCTGCGATTTCATCAGACAAAGTCTTTAGCCGCTGCGCATACTCTTTCGCGGCTGCAACATCGTGTATCGAACATGGGCCGACGACGACGAGTAATCTGGATTCTCGACGGTCGACAATATTTCGAACCGTTTCGCGATACCCATTGATCGCGAGTCTAACACTTTCGCTCACGGGCAATTTCGACTTGAGCTCTTCGGGTGTGATTAGCACCTCTTGTTGCTCAACGTTCAAATTATCAAGCTGTGCGTGTTCTGGCTGCACAGAAGGCTCCTCAATAACAGGGGAGCAGCATGGTAAACGCCCGCACTCGAAAAGCAATCAGTCTAGGGGGGGGATGGCAGCGTTTCGAGATGGGCTAGGGCAGTGAAATAGAGCGCCGTTTTTGATGGCGCCCCTGCGGCTGCCGGATTTTCAAAGCGGTTAGGTTGATCACTGAGCAACGCAGCTAGGGCGCTGCGGTATTGGTCCAGCTGACCGCGATAGCGACCAACCTCGTGTTCGAGGAAAACCGCGAGCGCTTCGCCAGGTTTTGGTTCTGCGGTCTTGAAGTCAACAATCCACCAACAGTCCTCAGTGAAAAACACGCGATCCATCACCAGTCGCTTGGGCAAGCCGTTGCTCACTGTCGTTACCGGCCATTCGATTTGACCGTGTGGGTGAGCCGTCAATAACCACTGACCCGCAGGATCTGCCAAAGTCCTATCAATGTGGTCAATCGTGGCTTCCTTGACCAATGGCCATTGATCAGGGAATGCATCGAGCCCCGGCAGCCATTGATCTAGGTGCTCGTGCATCGCCACTGGGCGATAGGGGACGCCCTTTTTGTGGCATTGCGCAATATACGCCAGAGCCTGATGTACCAGATTGCCCAAAGACAGGCTGAAACGGTTCTGTCGATCACCGGCGGACTGGGGGGCTTCGTCCTCGGCAGCGGCGGCTTGCTCCGCATCCGATGACTCGAGCGCAGGGCTGATTTTTGCTACGCCTTCTCGGTCATTGCCGCAGATATCGTCGGGATGCCATCGATAGGATGCAGGTAAGTGAATCAACTGTGCCTGCAGTTCAGGTGGGACAATGGGCGGTTTGGCGCTGTCTTGTGTGGCTGACTGAACATCGCTTGGTGTGAAAGGCAGATACCTCGCAAGGCCTTGTGGGCGCTGGCTGTGCGACGCCGTGCTCAGCCACAGGCTAGTCTCTGCACGCGTACAGGCGACGTACAGCAGGCGTTTGGCTTCATTTTCGCGTCGGTTCTTTTCTTCAAAAGCGAGCCAGTCATGTACGGAGTCATGTTTGATGCCAATCAGCAAGTCATTGTTATTCGGGCGCCACAGCATAATATCTGTCTCTTCTGTGCGAGATTGCCGGCCGAGATTGGGCAGGATGACATGGGTGAACTCCAATCCCTTAGATTTGTGAATGGTCATCACCTGCACAGGAGTTTGGCTGACATCCTGTGCATATAGGTCATCTGTTCTTGCTTGCACAGCATCTGGATCCAGCGCGCTATCGCCCATTGATTCGATGAGCTCGAACCAGCGCTGGGCTTGAGACAAGCTCGAGTGCGCATAAGCGTCCACGCCGCCAAGTCGCATCCAACAACCCTCAACAACTTCCGCGATGGGTAGCTCATACAATCTTGGTCTCGCCCAATACAGCGCGCTGGCAAAGCGTTCGATCGCTGGATGGCAGTGGGCTTGTTGCGAGGCAAAATCGCCCAGGTCGGTGGCACTGGCGAATTGCTCGAGTTCCTGTAGCGACAGTCCTACCATTGGGCTGCGCAATATGGCGAACCAAGGCAGAGGCATGGCTGGGCGCAGCAGTAGCGAAAGCAAACTCATCAGATCAGTGACCACGGGTGCTACTGCAAGAGCGTCGATATCGGTACTGGTGTAAGCGATGTCTGCCGCTTTCAGCGCTCTGAGAATTTTCGGTAGGTGCGTACGCGCTCTGCACAAAATGCCAATACGATATTGGCTATCAGCTGGCTGTTGTGTGAGCAGGGTCGACACGTGCAGGGCAATCGCTTCGGCTTCAAGTTGCTCGCTGGCGAAGCCATGCAGTTGCACGGTGGAGGCAGTATCTGTTGCACTGGGAACTGGTTTTTGCGCCAGCGCTGCAGCAAAGGGTATGGCGCCCAGTTTGGGTAGGGCGCTGCGTGGGAAAAGTTGCTTGAAGAGATTGTTGGTCCATTCAACCAGGGTCTTGCTGGAGCGAAAGTTTGCCTGTAAGCGAATGGGCTGTAGTGCAACATTGGGTAAACCGTCATGCCAGCACTGGCTGAAAATCGACACATCCGCGTCGCGAAATCGGTAGATTGACTGCATCGGGTCGCCGACCGCAAAAAACGTATTTCCCTCTTCAACGGTCCAGCCTTCGGTCAACAGGCAAAAGAACTTGTATTGACTGCGAGAGGTATCCTGAAACTCGTCGACGAGGAGATGCTTGATTTTATAGTCCCAGTAAAGGGCCAAATCCGTGGGCCCTTCATCATCGCGCAGCCCCTGACTCGCGCGCATGAGCATGCCGGTGAAATCGATGGTCTGACGTCGCTGCAAGAGTGTTTCTAACTCTGCTGCGGCCAGCGCCAGCGTTACACCGGTAGCCACGACGGTTGCTGAATCCTCACCAACCTTCGGCAACATCGCACAGGTTTGTAGCAACTCCTCTACATTGCGATCACGCAGTTCGTCGAACCATTCAACAATTTGTGTTCTAAAAGATTTTTCGCCAAAAGCCTCTCCCTGACGGCGATCAATCGTTTTTCGAATGGTGCCGTTTTGAGTCAAGATGAGCGGTAACAGCGCTTCCAGATTCGCTTGCCTGTCGGTCTCCGAGGCAACGATTTGAATCATTTCATTGTCATGGGGTGACAAGGCAACGGTGACCGTTGACATAATTTCCTGCCGCAGCTCTGTGATCGCACGCTCCAGTGTTTGTGTTATTGCGGCGCCATCACTGAGTGCCATGGAGGTGATCAACCCGGTGACATCCAGCCATTGATCTCGTTTTGCCAGCATGGTGCTCAGTACGCGTTCAGCGGTGCTCGCGTTGTTGTCCAGTGCGGATAGAAACTCGGCCACGAAGAGTCTGCTGGGATCGTCGGAAAACAGCCGGCCTAGGACATTTTGTGCGGCTTGCAGATATAGGGGAGCCGGCTTTTCTTCGATGCGCATCCCTTCAGCGCTCTGACTGCCGGGAATCTGTGTGGCGAGCTCTGTGGCAAAGCTGTCGATAGTCTGAATCTTCATGCGCTGAGGGTTTTGCTTCAGGCGCCAATTAAGCGCTGCATCCTTGTTGCGAATGGTTGCAGTTAGCGGCGTGCGTTTGCGAAGTTCCTGCAGCACGCGCTGTTTCATTTCCGCCGCCGCCGCGCGAGTAAAGGTAATGGCAAGAATCTCTTCGGGTTGCGCAACCTGTGTCAACAAATGCAAGTAGCGCTCCACCAGCAACGTCGTTTTTCCCGAGCCCGCTGGTGCTTGTACAATGAACGACTGACCAACTTGCAGAGCGCGATCACGCTCAAGTTGATCTGGAGGCGTTTGCCTTGCGCCGGTCACGACGTCGCTGCCTGTTGGCGCTTTTCGTCCACACGACATAGGGGTTTGAGATGACAATACCGACAGGCCGTCGGCTGCGGATCTACCCGCGCATCACCGGAACCAATTTGGGCCGCCAAGTTCTCTAGTTGGCTTTGCCAAATTGAACGTTGGTTTTCCCAGCCTGAATCAGGTTCGGTGGTTTTGATCTGCCGATGTTTTGCTGACACCAACTGCGTACTGGCACTGCCCACGCCGACGAGTTTTTGCGCATCGCGTTTTACCTGGGCGTAGTAAACACCAGTAATGTCGTTATTGATGAGGCTGTATAAGGGTAATTGCGGCGCATTCATCTGTTCGCTAAGTGCGGCTCCAGCGGAAACCTTACCTGATTTGTAATCGACAATTACTAGATCGTTGCCGACCCTGTCGAGGCGGTCGATACGCAGCTGCAATTGCCAATCGCCGAGAGCAACGGTATGCCGCTGCTCGGTTTCAACAANCTCATAGGCATCGCGTTCTGCCTCAAGTGCCAACCAATCCGAAACCAGTTCTTTGAGNCGAATTTTTTCCGTCGTTGCAAAGGTTTCCGGCAAGTGTCCATAGCGCCCAACGGCCTCTGCACAGATTGACTCTAGCAAGTCCTCGCCAAAGACTCGGGCTTGAGCGGAATCTGGTGCAAGGGCGTAGATGCGCTCCAGTATCCAATGCAGCGNCATACCGCGCTCCATCGAATCCAGCAGGTCGCGGGCGTCATTCGCTTGCGACAATCCCAGCCGGTAGTCAGCGAAACTCATGAACGGGCAGGCCGCGTGCATTTCGAGTCTATTGCTACCGCCTGGGATAGTGCCGGCTTGCATTCCAGCGCCNAGGGCATCCGNTCGTTGTTCNAAGGTGATGCCGCCTTGCTGCATGAAGGGGTGCCGATGACTGAGTTGANAAGGTAAAAAAGTGTTGCTGCTGGGAACCACGTCAGCAATGCNGTCTAGTAGCGAAGTCGGTTCCATGGGTGTGCCCTGATCGCCTTGAGCATAGCTAAAGCACAGGCGCTGGCAGCGCAGCAACCAGCCATTGAGCATCCGTTCCGCGAAAGCCAGTTCCTGTGCTTGGTTGCTCCTNGGAAGTCCGTGCGCAAGCGCGACCTGCCGAGAGATAAACGAGTTGAGCTTTGCCTTGCCCGGGAACTGGTCAGCGCTCATGCCGCATACCCATAAGTGGCTAAAGGTCAGNCCCGTGGATTCAAGTAACCCAAGAATTTGCACATTGCTGGCCTGCCGTTGTGGCGCGAAAGTTTGGGTAAGGGCCCAATCGATGATGGTTAACGCGTCGTCATAGGTTAGCAGCGTGTCGTCNGCTTGNAGAGCTAGGTTGGCGAGGATGTCCTGTATTCGCTCGGTGGCTTGATATTGAACAGAGCCAAGATCGGTCGTCATCGGCCATTGCGTAAGGCTCAGCAATTCGCGCAGATGCGTGATCCAACGATCGATTCGAGCCCGGGACGGTAGCGCAGCAANCAGAGCAAGCAGCGCCCCGGCATCGNTTTCGCCGGCAAAGGCGTTNATCCGCAGCTGACGTCGCGCGCGCCTAGGCCAGGCAGATTTGAGACCACTGCACCAAGGTAGCGATAAGAACGGTGAGTTAAGCAAGGGGGCAAGCGTGGCTTGATCCGCCGGTTGGCGAATCCAGTCNAGCAAAATCCGCGCATGACGCCAAACCGGTTGGCTGACAAGGCTCTTGCCACCGGAGATGTCAAAGATTGGTGCACTGCTTTGCGATTCGGGAGACAGTGTCGCCGAAAATTGGCGCAGAACACGATCATACTGCGCGTCCAGATTGGGTATCACGACACCGATGCGCGCNGCAGGCGACGACTGCAGAACCTGTTTACACCATTGTGATGCTGCCATGAGTTCGTGCTCGGGTGTCTCGTAACTGCGAAATTCGCTATCGCTGGCAACGGTTTCCTCATCAACCGGCCNCGGCGACAAACCGAGCTTCGCGTCNAATCGCGGGTGCCATACATGGTGCGTGAGTAGCGCTACACCGGGCTGAATTCGATCGTCCAGGGCTTCGAAAAATCGAGCCTCGCTCGGCGCCAAGTGTTCAATATCAACCAGCAAGGGCGGCGCCTCTATGAGCGGCACAAGGTCATCAATGTGCTGGCTGAGTAGGGCGGGCAGATCGGCCTCGACAATTTCCTGGCTATCNGGATCTGGTTCGGCGTTATGGCACCATTCGNCAAAGTACGCATTGCGGCTGGTTTGCATTTGCGAGCTGTCCAGATCAATGCCGTAACGACGAACCAGCTTCCAGGCCTCGACCACCGCAAGACACTGACTTTCCATACCCTCTGGCGCCGCTTGGTGGAATCTGGTGTTAATGAGGTGTTCTGGGAGTATCCGGGTAGTGGTTAAGCCTGCGTCTTTGAGCGCGCCATGCAGATCGAGCCAGAAGCGCCTGAGGCTCTGACAATTTAACGTGGTCCAGGCGCGTCGGTTGCTTTCAACCATTGCATGGTCGAATGCTATTGATAGTTCCCTTGCCAGACGTTCATTGGGGGTCAATATCAATGATTGTTCGAAACACTCGAGGTGCTGATGGGGAATATGCGCGAAGGAATCAGGCATGGTGACAGTCTACCCAAGGTGGCAATCGCGGAACAATCTTTTGCACCAGGTGCTGTCAACAGTACTCGGCTGCGGTTACCATTAAGGCTTATCGCTTGCCCCCAGCGGGCTAGGGCAGTAATGCCTGAAGAGCCATGAATTGCAGATAAAACACCGACTTGCAGGAAAGAATATGTGGCACCTAATTGAGGACTTCTTTGACCAAAACCTAGTTATGAAAGCATTTCTGGGTTTGGGTTGGTTATCCATACTGATCATGGTCTGTAGTCTTATTCAACAGGTCATTGCCTAACAAGGGCGACCGAGGCCAAGAGGTGACATGGGCACCCGCAAACACGAAATGTTGAGGCCAAGGCGTCAAAGACCATAAGTCAAAAGGCTTAGGTCGTAACAAAGGAGCGCAATTCGCATGTGGCTTTCTCAGCTATCCGGTGAACAGCAAGAGACGATGCTGCGCTTGGCGCACAACGTGATTGTTTCTGATGGTCTATTGGATCCTAATGAGGAAGGCATGCTCGAGGCNTTTCGCCGTGAAATGGGCGTCTCANCCGACTTTCAGGTTGAATATCTNGAGCTAGAGGGCATAAGCAGAGTCTTTTCCGAGCGCANAGAGCGACTTATCGTGCTCATGAATCTGTGCAAGCTCAGCTATGCAGACGGTGCTTTCGAAATCGAGGAAGAGTGCCTGATCAACGAAATACGAAAGGCGTTCGATGTCAGCGAGGCTCAATTCGACATGCTGCAGGGCTGGATCAAGCGCATGACCTTACTGGAATCTGAGGGCGCAGNGCTGCTGGAGTTGTCCTAACTCTGGGGCTTGGTCGCTTAACTGGGGATTCGATTTGGATGTAGAAGATGATCGAGAGCAGCGGATGCGCTGGCTCGAGACACTAAAAACAGAACATCGAGACCTAGACGTGGCAATTAATCATCTGACGTCCAGCCGTCACCACGACAACATGCGTATCCAACGGCTCAAACGGCGCAGGCTCAAGCTGAAGGATGTTATTCATCAGCTTGAAAGCGAGTTGATCCCGGACTTGGATGCTTGATCGATGTCCTCTAACCCGCAGACGCAACCCACCGACAAACAAGCTTCCGCAATGGACAGNCCGCTCACCGTCGGCATTTCGTCNACGGCACTGTTTGATTTAAGTGTTTCCAATGAGATCTATCAGCAGCAGGGGCTGGAAGCCTANCGCCAGTATCAAATTTCTGAAGAGGACACTCCGCTTGAGCCTGGAGATGGCTATTATCTTGTTGAAAAGNTNNTAAATATCAANAAATTAAGTGATAAACCTTTGGTAGAAATCCTTCTCCTGTCGCGCAATTCTGCCGACACCGGGTTGCGNGTNTTCAATTCGATTCGTGCTCACGATCTGGATATCACGCGGGCAGCATTTTGCGGCGGCGAATCTCCTTATCGATACATTAAGGCATTTCGGTGTGACCTGTTCCTTTCCACTAACGCAGAAGATGTNCGGCAAGCCCTCGCGCAAAATATTGCTGCGGCAACACTGCTTGGGCGAACACGTCCCCCAAAGGAATCGTCCAGAGAGGTGCTAAAGCTAGCCTTTGATGGAGATTCGGTGCTCTTTTCTGACGAAGCCGAGCGTGTGAATCAGGAAAAAGGTTTGGACGCCTTCAGTGAATCCGAGCTAGATCGGGCTAATCACTCGCTTGGCGGTGGGCCATTCAAGGCCTTTCTCGCAGCACTGCATCGACTGCAGCAGGAATTTCCCCAGGCGCAAAACCCCATCCGTACGGCGCTCGTCACNGCNAGGGGGGCACCTGCTCATGAGCGTGTCATTCGCACCTTGAGGACCTGGGATATACGTTTGGATGAGTCCTTGTTTTTAGGCGGGATGGAGAAGACTGAATTCTTGCGCGCTTTCGAAGCCGACATATTTTTTGATGATCAAGCCACGCACTGTGATCGAGCCTCACCNCATATTCCCACCGGGCATGTGCCNCACGGCATCATGAATGCCAACTACCCCGCATAAATAGCATAAAAAATATTTTTTTATAATTTTCAATATATAGTATCACCGCTTTCTGACACGCATTGATCGAGGCCTCTCTTCGNGGCCATCTTCAAGAGGTAAACGGCATGAAACTGCAACAATTGCGCTACATCGTCGAGGTGGCAAATCATGACTTAAACGTTTCTGCCACGGCTCAGGCGCTTTTCACCTCGCAACCAGGGATCAGTAAGCAAATCCGCCTGTTGGAAGATGAGTTGGGCGTTGAGATCTTTGTGCGCAGCGGTAAGCATTTAACCCAAGTCACCCAAGTGGGCCNGCAGATCATTGATATGGCCACTCAGGTGCTACGGCAGACCAGCACCATTAAGCAGATCGCTCACGAATGCTCCAACGAGAGTGTGGGCGAGCTCACCATTGCTACGACACATACGCAAGCGCGCTACGCGCTGCCAGCAATCATCCGTTGTTTTCGTCAGAGCTATCCCGAGGTAATCCTGCATATGAAGCAGGGTACGCCTGCACAAATTGCCGAGATGGCGGCCTCTGGTGCCGCAGACTTTGCCATTGCCACCGAAGGTATGGAGCACTTTAAAGATATCATCATGATGCCCTGCTACGAATGGAATCGTGCGCTTGTGGTACCAAGGGAGCACCCGCTTGCGAGCAAGGCGGAAGTGCCGGGGTCGATCACGCTAGAGGACATCGCCGAGCATCCCATTGTCACCTACGTCTTTGGATTTACGGGTCGCTCGCGCTTGGACGATGCTTTTTCCGCAGCAGATTTGACACCCAATGTCGTGTTCACCGCCACAGACACGGACGTTATTAAAACCTATGTAAGACTGGGACTTGGCGTGGGCATCATTGCCTCAATGGCTTACGACGAAGCTCAGGACTCCGATCTTGTGCGTATCGACGCTGGACACTTGTTTGCGTCCAGTGTCACCCATATTGGCTTTCGCCGAGGCACGTTTTTGCGCCGCTACATGCTCGATTTGATTCAGTCCTTCGCGCCGCATTTGGAGCCCCGCACGGTCGCTCAAGCTCAGGAGTGTTTTACTGCAGCAGAGCGAGAGGCGTTATTTAGCAGCCTCGAGTTGCCGATACGGTAGCGTTGATTGCCTGTTCGGCCTAGGTCCGCACCGCTTCGATGATGTTTTGCTGGTGTAAGCCGCACTCTTTCTTTGTCGCCTCTTCCCACCACCAACGGCCTGCGCGCTCATGCTCGAAGGGCCCAACACTGCGGGTGCATGGCTGGCAACCGATAGATACGTATCCTTGGTCGTGCAAAGGGTTGTAAGGCACGTGCTGCTCACGGATGTACCCCCACACGTCCGCAGACGACCACTCGGACAACGGGTTAAATTTTATCAATGCGCCAGGCTCGTTCTCTGCGGAAGCACTACCGAAAACCGTATCCTCTTCGCGCAGGGGCACACTGCCTCGAGTGACGCTCTGATCCTGTCGTTGCCCAGTAATCCAAGCATCTAATCCAGCAAGTTTTCGACGCAATGGTGCGACTTTTCTGGCCTCACAGCATTCGCCATGCCCGTCGTGGTAAAAGCTGAACAAGCCCTTATCCTTGACCAGTGTCTGCACGCCCTCTGGATCTGGGTATACCAGCTCGATCTGCTGGCGATAGTGTTTACGTACGGTTTCTAGAAATTGATAGGTTTCCTCGTGCAATCGACCGGTGTCTAGAGAAAATACGTCAACCTTCAGGCCGAGTTTGTGCACTATATCAATGAGCACAATATCTTCAGCACCGCTGAACGAGAGCGCAACGCGCCCAGGTTCGAAGGAGCTGAGTGCATTTTGTAACACCGTCTGAGTTCGCGCTAAGAGCGGGTTATCCCTAGGAGACTCGCTGGGTTTTACGTGATTGAACGAAGTCATTGCATTTACCTTTACCGCGCAACGCATAAGCGCAGA
>PBTJ01000106.1 GCA_002726925.1 Gammaproteobacteria bacterium
GGCTTTATGTATACCCTGGACTTTTTGGCAGATGCTGAGGCTAGCGATCATCTGGTAACCGTCAACGACGATGTCATCGTTTGCATTAACGAACAAGACTTGGCACTGGTGGACGGGACCGAAATCGACATGGTCACCCAGGGATTGAACTCGGCATTGGTTTTCAAGAACTCCAACGCGACCAGCTACTGCGGCTGCGGAGAGAGTTTTGCCCTCATTGACGATGCGGACGCGGCTGGAGATGCCTCCTCAGACCTAGCAACCGACGCGACCCAGCCGAACTAACCTGTGGAAAGACGCATCGTTACGACCACTCGGGACTGCCCCGGGCGGCTGGTCCCTACTGGCGACCCGATCACNATTCCCNGCGGCGCCTTTATCACGCTNACCCAAACCCTTGGCGGCAGTTTCACTGTGGTGGTTAANGGCAACATGGCACGTATCGNCGGCGCCGATGCGGATGCCATCGGATTAACCGTGGAGCCCCTGNCCTTTGCTAACAGCGACACGCCCGAAGCTGTNGACGAAGCTCACGTATGGCANGCCCTGCGNTCGGTGTACGANCCCGANATACCGGTCAACATTGCCGACCTTGGTTTGATCTACNCANTTCGTATTGTGGGCAANAANGCGGATATNGANATGACCTTGACCGCTCCGGGCTGCGGCATGGGACCAGTGCTTATTGAAGANGTNAAAGATCGGGTTCGNCAGGTACCCAACCTNAGCGATGTGGATGTCNCCTTAGTTTTTGATCCACCGTGGTCNCGNGACATGATGANCGAAGNNGCNCAANTTGAGCTGGGCGTGTTTTGACCATGTCNCAGAGCATGACACTTGATGAACTNATTGAAACTTTTAGCTTTTTTGACGATTGGGAAGACAAGTATCGGTTCATCATCGATCTGGGCAAGGATCTCGGCGGGCTCGCAGAATCGGACAAAGTCGACGCGCACCTGATTCGCGGCTGCCAAAGCCAAGTTTGGCTGACCTATAAAGCAGCNGCAGACGGACTAACGTTCNAGATGGACAGCGATGCCCACATCGTTCGCGGGCTGATCGCAGTCGTGCTTGTGATTGTCGACGGNCGCAAGGCCAGCGAGNTTCAACAGCTGGATATTGAAGGGGCGTTTGGACAACTCGATCTNCTGGCCCATCTTTCAGTAACTCGTGGCAACGGCCTNCGCGCCATGGTCGCTCGCATNAAGGAAGTCGCCGCGCAAAGCTAGCGCGAGAACTCCACANCTAGGCATCCAGCGCCANAAACCGCTGCCAATCTTCGGGCCGGTCGACATCCCAGAGGGTGTCGAGCACGGCNACACTGCGCTGCGCTTGTGATGCTGCCCTTAAGGTCTGCTCCAGCACTTGGTCCGTGCCCCAGTCAATGTCTCGAAACAGTGCTGGCTCCGCCCGCTTACAACCAATCAACACATANCCGCCATCTTCTGCTGGCCCCAATACCACATCGGCTGTCTCCAGCGCGGACTCTGCCTGAGCNATATAGGCAGGNCTCATCAGCGGACAATCTGTACCAATGATAATTGCTTGATTAGCACCGTCNGCCAGCGCGCTTGTCAGCGCATGAGACATACATTGGCCTAAGTCATCGCCACGTTGTCGNCGTAGCCGCCAACCATATTCTTCAGCCCACAGCGCCAATGCCGGGTGCCCAGAAGCGCCCCACAAAACAATATTCAGCTGACTCNNCGCCACCGCATGAAAAACTCGCCTAGACAGTATTTCATTGGCCGCCGCCGCCTGCACCGCGCCAAGCGCAGGGATGAGCCGAGTTTTGCTAAAGCCNGGTTCAGCCGCCTTGGCGAAGATAAGNAGCGCTGTATTCACNAGTCACCTCGCCTTGGGCNTGCGTAATACTCGCGATACAGCGCTTGCGCAGACACTCCAAAAAAATAGCGCAGCCGCCAAAGCCACATAGTAAAAACTGTGCGCCAAAAACCGTTGCGCAGCCAGCGTTCGCCACTGCTGGAAATGACAATTTGCGGTGCTTGAAAAGCCCCTACCCTTCGTAGTCGTTTGCTGACTTCAATGTCTTCCATTAGTTGCTGGCTAGGAAAACCACCGATCTGTTCCAGTAAGGTACGATGAAAAAACATGCCCTGATCGCCGGTACAGATGCGCCTCAGTCTCGAGCGCCAATTCATTGTCCAGGACACCCAAGCAAGTCCCCAATGGTCGCCGAGCAAACGGATATCAAATCGGCCCCAGCAGGTTGTATTACTGCGTGATAACTGCAGCAGATAGTCCAGCGCGCACCCCACTGCAGCGCNATCAATATGCAGTACCCAAATCAAGGCGGCACGAGTGTTAGCAATGCCGTGAACAATTTGACCACCCCGGGATGCCGGTGCCACTACCCAGATCGCACCGGCGTCTTCGCAGCGTCGGCGGACGTTTTCTTCTTCTGTATACGATTCGTCGGGCGTCGCCTGAACGANCACCACTTCACAACCTTTAGCCAACAATGGGTTTACGAATGCTTCCACCGCTGTGTCTGCCGTTTTGATGGGAATCACAATGGCTAGGTAGGGCGAGGATTGATCCGACGACACGATGGAGNTGTCTCGCACTCAGTGAAGAAGCGCTCAGTTTGACCGTAGCTCAGTCGAACGGCAATCGCCGCTGACCGTCAGATAAGCCGCAGCGGGCTGCCCGCCTCGGCGCAAACATCAACCTGATGTCTTCGCAAATTCGGCACGAGCCTGTACTCTTTCCCGCTTTTGGGGAGAGGACTATGTATCAAGATTACCGGGCAGCCTGGGCGCAGCTAACCGCGCCGGATGCAGATTTTGAAGTGGTCACAACCAATGTCCGTGGTGTTGATATTCGCACCTATGCCAAGGCCCCAGGCAGCTTGCGCGATCTCTGGTTAAGCACAGCACAATTCGCCGACCGTGACTATCTGGTCTACAAGGACGAACGTCTNACCTACGGCGAGACGCAGCAGCGTGTTGCATCCTTGGCCAACTGGTTGATCGATCAGGGTGTGCAGCCAGGCGANCGCGTGGCCATCGCCATGCGCAATTACCCAGAGTGGATGCAGGCCTATTGGGCCATCACTTCTGTTGGCGCAGCCGTTGTGGGCATGAACGCCTGGTGGACCGGGCCAGAGATGCTCTACGCACTAGAAGACTCAACCCCCAAGATAGTGATTCTCGATCAGGAGCGACTGCAGCAACTGGGCGAGCACCGCGCCAGCGTGCCAGATATCAAAATTGTTGGGNTTCGATTTGCCGCAGCGGACAGTAGCGTTACCCCCTGGAGCGAGATTGTCGCCGGCAACACACAGCAACCCATGATCGACATCGACACCGACAGCGATGCCTGCATCTTCTACACCTCTGGCACCANAGGACGTCCTAAGGGCGCTCAGCTGACCCATCGCGGCTGCGTGAGTAATGTGTGGAGCATGCTCTTTTCTGCCGGGCTGCAGCGCCTTCTGGGAATTCAAAAAGGCTTAATCAGTGCCGACGATGTGCCACCCATTGGCTGCGCACTGGTCACAACACCGCTGTTCCACGTCACCGCTAATAACTGCGCGGCCCAGGGTACGACCCTCGGCGGCGGCAAGCTCGTTCACATGTACAAATGGGATGCTGGCGAGGCGTTGCAGCTCATCGAACGCGAACGCATAACCGCTGTGAGCGGCGTGCCGGTCATGGCACGTGAGATTATCTCCCACCCAGACTTTGCCACAACCAACACGTCAAGCCTGATGACCTTAGGTGGTGGCGGCGCTCAGCTGCAGCCAGANCTAGTCGGCAANATCGATNAGCAGGTAGCCACTGCGCGACCAAATACCGGATANGGCATGACCGAAACCTGCGGCATCATTACGTCCATCAGCGGCGATCACTTTGTTGACAAGCCNGCAAGCTGTGGCCCAGCCATGCCGGCTTATGAAAGCAAAATCGTCAATCCCGATACGGGCGAAGAAGTGCCCGAGGGCCAGCCAGGGGAGCTATGGGTGCGCGGCGCCCACGTCATACGNGGTTACCTAAATCGCGAGGAANCCACCGCGGAGAGCATCGTCGATGGCTGGCTGCGCACCGGCGATATGGCGCGTAAGGACGAAGACGATTTCATTTACATTGTCGATCGCATCAAGGACATGGTGCTGAGAGGTGGCGAGAACATTTACTGCGCCGAAGTGGAGAGCGCGATCTTCGATCATGACGACGTTGCCGAATGCACGGTTTTTGGCGTACCCGACGACCGCTTGGGCGAGGAAGTCGGCATCGCTGTATTCTTAAAGCCCGGCGCCTCCACCACAGCGGACACGCTACGCGCACACTGCGCTACCCAACTCGCCAAGTTCAAAGTCCCGCGCTACTTCTGGTTTGTGGAGGAGGCATTGCCACGCAATGCCTCTGGCAAATTCTTAAAGCGCGAACTGCGCGAATCTTTGGATGTAAGTAACGCTCAGTAACCGCTAAGCAGNGCCGTTAACACGGCCTTTCTTTAGGCGCGGAACAAGTCCGCGTATTGCTCGCGCAGCAAATTTTTCTGCACCTTGCCCATGGTGTTGCGAGGCAGCTCGGTAACGTTCATTACGCGCTTAGGCTGCTTAAACCGCGCCAGCTGATGACCTAGNGCTGCATCCACCTGCNCCTGNGTNACCTCGCCCGCTNNAGGCACGATGACAGCAACAACCGCCTCGCCGAAGTCCGGATGCGGCACCCCAATTACNGCAGACTCCGCTACTTGGGCCATATCATCTANGGCAACTTCGACTTCCTTGGGGTAGACGTTGTAGCCGCCAGAAATCACCAGATCTTTTGAGCGACCNACAATACTNAGCCGACCNTCAGCGGCCTGCACACCCAAATCTCCGGTGATAAAAAAACCGTCACCGCGTATCTCTTCTGCAGTTTTTTCCGGCATACGCCAGTAACCTTGGAANACATTNGGNCCAGCGACTTCAATCATGCCGACCTCACCCGTCGGCACGGGNACCCCGGCTTCGTCCGCCACACGCACCTGTTGGCCGAGCAGCGCAAAACCCACAGTGCCAGCAACGCGTTCACCTTGCAGCGGGTTACTGGTATTGATGATGGTTTCACTCATACCGTAGCGCTCTAAAATGCGGTGACCGGTGCGCTGCTCCCATTCCTCGAAAGTTTGCTCGGTCAACGGCGCGGAGCCGCAAATAAACACGCGCATATGCGCTACGCGATCTGGCGTCAGCTCTGANCGGCCGAGCAACCGAGTATAGAACGTGGGCACCCCCATCATTACCGTGGCATCAGGCAATCGCGCCATTACCTCACTGGCATCGAACTTCTNGAGAAAAATCATGGGCGTGGNATTTAGCAGCGCGCAGTGACTGGCGATAAACAAACCATGTACGTGAAAAATCGGCAGAGCGTTAAGCAGCACATCGGACGCTTGCCAACCCCATTCCTCGCTCAAGGCATGGGCGTTTGATGCCAGATTTCCATGGCTGAGCATTGCACCTTTCGAGCGACCGGTTGTGCCAGAGGTGTACAGAATGGCCGCAAGGTCGTCTGTGGCGCGGACAGCTGTCAGTGGTANCGCAAGATCATCACTGGTACTCGCACCATTGCTNAATACCAGCAGGCGCTCCGNATCGCGAGGCTGCAGCGTCGCGCTGACTACGTCGCTNCGATGCTGCTCTCCAACATAGAGCACCGGCTCGGCATCGCTGACAAAGTAGTCGAGTTCCGCTGCGGTGTAGCCAGTATTCAGCGGCACATAGACCAGTCCAAGCTTAAGGCAGGCTAAATAAAGGGCTAAGTTTTCCGAAGATTTAGGCAACTGCACCAACACTCGGTCACCGGCACCTGCACCAATAGCCGCTAACTCGGCCGCGGCACGATTGATCTGCAGCAGTAGCTCGGCATAGGACCAGTCGTCTCGGCCCGACAAGATCAGCGCGGGCTGATCCGCGTGGTTCTTAAAACCTGCCTCCAGCTCGGCAAAAAAGTTACTCATATCCGGCTCCCTGCTTGTGCCTAATGCAACATCTGCAAACCTGTGAGCGCTGAGTTACAGTGGCGGCTCACAACGATTTCCAGTCCGACCATGATACCCGACAGCACTTTCTTGATCCCTAAGTTGTCCCGTGGGTTTGAGGCCAGCATCACACTGCCCGGCAGCAAGTCGATTGCGCTCCGGCAACTGGCAATCAGCGCCCTAGTGGACGGTACAAGCTATATTAGCGGCATCCCCAAGTGCGATGACACAGACGCCATGATCGACTGTCTGCGAACCCTTGGGGTCGCAATTGATGAAGGCTCATCGGTGACCTCCGTCACTGGTCCCATGAATTTTGGCTCGGCCGATGTTGAATTGAACGCGCGCATGAGTGGTGCCTCAACACGATTACTGATTGGGCTAGCTGCCTTGCGCAGCGGTAGTACACGCATCGACGGCCACGAATCCTTGCGGGTGCGCACCAACGCACCGCTATTTGATGTGCTGCGAGACAACGGCTGCGATGTGATCAGCGACGCTGGCACTCTACCGGCCACGATCAAAGGCGGAATGAAAGCTGATGGGGCGCTACACATCGACGGGTCGCTATCGAGTCAATACATCACTGCGGTGACCGTTATCGCCCCGGTTCTGGCGCACCGTCGTGGCGAGGCGACGCAAGTTATCCAAATTCACGGCGATCTGGTATCGCGGCCCTATATCGACATAACACTAAATGAAATGGCCAAACGTTCGGTGGCTGGAGAATGGATTGACCCCACCGTCTTAAGTCTGCCAGCAGCGCGCTATCAATCAGGCGAATTCGTCGTTGAAGGCGATGCATCGGCGGCCAGCTATTTCTCTGCCCTCGCCACGCTGCATGGCGGCACCGTGACGCTGACCAATCTGGATGCGACCACGGTACAGGGCGACTACGCCTTTTGTGATGTGATGGAGTCCCTAGGGTCTAGCGTTGAGCGACAGGGTCTTACTCGTATTACTGGGCCTAGGCAGCTGAAGCCCTTGCCACAAATCGACATGCAAGAAATGCCAGATGTTGCGCTAACACTTATTGCTATGTCGCCACTATTGGCAACACCCATTGAAATTAGTGGCCTGCAGTCACTACACCATAAGGAATGTGATCGCTTGGAGTGCCCGGCAACGGAGATGAGAACAATGGGCGTCGATCTCAGCACAAGCCATAGCAGCATCACGGTAAAGCCCTTCGGCAGCCAAGCACCGAAGGCTCATATGCTAACCACCTACCACGACCACCGCATGGCCATGGCTTTTGCCACACTGGGGAGCGCCTATGGCAATGTAACCGTCGACGATAAAGCAGTGGTCAACAAAACCTATCCTGATTTTTGGCAGGACTATGCACGGCTCATCTAGCCCTCTACACCACTGAACGACGA
>PBTJ01000013.1 GCA_002726925.1 Gammaproteobacteria bacterium
GGTGAAAAACGTCTCAACACCCTTGTGCGCTAACACTTTGAAATCGACACCGGCCTGCTGCATACGCGCTAGCTCGCCGATGGATGGTGCGTCGATGCGCTCCATAACCAGCAGGTTTTGGCGAGTAAAGCGCCCGTGCAGCCTAGGCACATAGAGTAGTGGGGAGTCGGCAAAGTTGCGCCGCAGCTGAATCTGATTGTGGGCTTCGCGAAACATCGAGAGCTCTGCCAGCAGCACAGTTAACTGATCCTGAAGGATTTGGCTGAGATGCATCTGGCGGATCAATGGTAGACGGCTTTCTAGCCAGAGTGAGACCTCAATGAGTGCCTGCATCTCACTGCGTATGCGCTGTTCAATGCCCGGTCGCACTATCTTGATGACGACGGCTTCCCCGGTGGTTAGGTGGGCGCCGTGAACCTGAGCAATGGACGCGCTGGCGATAGGCTCTTGGTCTATGGACTGAAAGGCGTCGAGGGATGATTGTCCTAACGCTTGCTCGATGATCGCGATGGCTTCATCGCCGGGCAGTGGGTCGACCTGATCCTGCAGTTTTGCCAGCGAGCGGCAAATGGTTTCACCCAGCACGTCTGGTCTGGTCGACAGGAGCTGACCTAGCTTGATGTAAACCGGCCCACGGGAGATCAGCGCTTCGGTCAGTTGGTCCGGTAGATTTTTTCGTGCGGGTAGCAGACGTTTAAGGAGCTTAATCGTCCATACGAGACGACGGTCGCTGAAATGCTCTACTGGAAGCAGGTGGTGCAGGCGATACCTGAGGATCTGGCCAGCCATACCGAGCAGATAGCGGAAAGTGCGCGAGGGCATCAGTCTGGGATGTCCTGCTGCCAGTGTCGGTTCACTTTGGCCTCCAGCCGATCAATGTGCAGCCTAAGACGATCTAAGCGACCGGCGAGACTCTCGCTTTGCTCGCGCGTTGTGTAGCGCTCGGTGAAGTATGTCTCAGTGGCTTGGTGCGCCTGAACGCGCGTGCTGGCGAGCAGTTCGCCGAGAGTGGCCATAGCCAACTCCACCAACGCCGCTGTGCGTTGTCCGGTTTCTCTGCCAAGCCATGCATCCAGCGGTTTTGCCAGATCCGGCGAGTAGCCCTTGACGAGTGCTTGCAGCGCCATCAACACGGTGGCATCGCCGTCGATCATAACGATTTCGGCGGTAGCTCCTGTCATGAGTGTTTGCAGTAGCCCCAAAGGCTTACCGGTAACGGCAACGTTTGGATTGTCGCTCGGCCCTGCATGCACTTCGATGCTGCTCTCTCGTAAGCTCAGGTGCCATGTTAGCGCGGGTTCTAAGCAGTGAATCTCGATCTCTTGACCGGCGAGCGAGGAAAAATTTTCCGCCGTCAGAGGATCCAAGTGAATCGCTCGTTCGCTTAGATCACTGAGCAAACGCTGCAGCGTGGGTAGCAGCGTTGCCGAGTCGTAGCGTATCAATATGAGAGTACCCAGTTACGCTGAGGTTGCTTCGGGTTTCACCCCGCGGTGAATCGCGGCGATGCCGCCAACTAAATTGTGGAAGCCGGTTTCAATAAAACCAGCATCTTCGAACATTTGTTTAAGGGTTTTCTGATTTGGGTGCATGCGAATAGATTCCACTAGGTATTGGTAGGGTTGGGCGTCGCCAACTAACAACTTGCCTACCGGCGGCCAAAGCGATTGAAAGGTGCGGTAAGCGGTCTCCAACAATGGATCGGTTGGCGTGGAAAACTCGAGCACTAGCAGGGCAGCACCGGGTTTCAGAACTCGCAGAATCTCGCTGAGGGATTGATCTTTGTCCGTAAAATTACGAATACCGAAGCTGATGCATGCGCAGTCAAAGCTGGCGTCGGCAAAGGGAAGTTGTTCTGCTGGTGCCTGACAAAATTCGACTTGGGTAATGCCTTGATCGAGCAGCCGATCTCTACCCACCTGCATCATGGGCCGATTCAGATCGGTCAGTACGACACGCCCCGCGGTGCCAACGACGGGCGCAAATAGCGCGGCCATATCGCCGGTGCCACCGGCTAGGTCGAGTACATGATGACCCTCTCGAACACCCGCCATTTGCAGCACCATACGCTTGAACAGGCGATGGGTGCCCAGCGACATAAGATCGTTCATCAAGTCATAGCGATCTGCTACTGCGGCAAAAACACCGTCGACGCGACGCGTCTTTTCTTCAGGCGAGACTTGCTCAAAACCGAAACTTACGGCTTCTTCGCTATCGGTTTGCTGATGGTGTTCGTCCCCGGCTTTTTGCGGGTTATCGGCGGCTTGGGTCATCGCTTTGAATCTTGTATTGGAGTCGTTTGGTAAGGGCGGTGGGGACTATAACGCGTATGCGGCCAAGGTAGGGAGCGCGGTTACTTGGGCCTCCACTGACTCACAGGAATGTTGGGCAGTCTCGAAGCGTTGGCTTGCTTGAGTTCCTGCAGATATTCCTGCCAGAAGCGCTCTTGCTGCGAACCCAGCTCGTGCAAGTAGGCCCATGCATAAATGCCGCTGCCATGGCCGTCGTCAAAGCCGATGCGAATGGCGTAGTTACCAACAGGTTCAATAAGGTTAATGCCAACATTCTTCTTACCCGTTTGCAGCGTGCGCTGATCAGGGGAGTGCCCTCGTACCTCGGCAGATGGCGAGTAGACGCGCAGCAACTCTGCTGGTAGCTCATATCGCTCTTGATCCCACTGCAGCTCAAGGGTGTGGGCAATTTTGTGATAGGTGATATGTGTTGGGGCGTCCATAGGGCTTCGATCAGTCGCAAATAATACNGNTTANGCAGTCACAGGATAAAACGTGAGAGGTCTGTATCGCTAACCAAGTCGCTGAGATGGCTGTCGACGAAGTCAGCGTCNATCAAAATCTGCTCGCCGGCACTTTCGTCGGCGNTAAAAGACAGTGGTTCAAGCAGGCGTTCCATCACTGTGTGCAAGCGTCTTGCGCCAATATTTTCGGTGCCCTCGTTGACCTGCCATGCCAGTTCGGCGATGCGCTCGATGCCACTTGGCGCGAACTCCAAACTCACGTTTTCGGTTGCGATCAGTGCACGATATTGCTCGCAGAGACTCGCCTTGGGTTCCGTCAAGATGCGGCGAAAGTCCTCTGGCGATAACGCTTTGAGCTCTACGCGGATGGGCAGACGGCCCTGCAGCTCAGGNATGAGGTCCGAGGGTTTGGCNAGGTGAAAAGCGCCAGAACCGATAAATAAGATGTGGTCGGTGCTGANGGCCCCGTACTTGGTGGTTACCGTGCAGCCCTCGATGAGTGGTAGAAGATCTCGCTGCACGCCCTCGCGGGATACATCAGNGCCTGACGTCTCACCACGTTTGGCGACCTTGTCCAACTCGTCAATAAAGACGATGCCCGTTTGCTCTACCGCGGTAACCGCCTTACTGCGGATTTCCTCATCATTGATCAGTCGAGCGGCCTCCTCGTCTTGCAGCCGCCTGCGTGCCTCCCCAATGCTCAGGCGCTGTTCTTGTTTTTTACTCTGACCTAAGTTGGCAAACATGTTCTGCAGCTGGTTGGTCATTTCTTCCATGCCCGGNGGCGCCATGATTTCAACGCCTACAGCGACCTGTTCTAGGTCGATGTCAACTTCCTTGTCGTCGAGCTCGCCTTGACGCAGTTTTTTGCGAAACATTTGGCGCGTGCTGGAATCCGTTGTTTCGGTTTCGCCCTCGCTGTTGCGCGGTGCGGGCAGCAAGGCATCCAGAATGCGTTCTTCGGCGCGGTCGGTGGCTTGTTCTGCTACNACCTGCATTTGTTCTTGGCGCAGCAGGTTTACGGCGGTGTCCGCTAGATCGCGGATAATCGATTCCACGTCGCGGCCAACGTAGCCCACTTCGGTGAATTTTGTCGCCTCTACCTTGATCAGCGGTGCATTGGCAAGTTTTGCTAGCCGTCGGGCAATTTCTGTTTTGCCCACGCCAGTGGGGCCGATCATGAGGATNTTTTTGGGGCTGACCTCATCGCGTAGTTCCGGGTCGAGCTGCATTCGTCGCCAGCGGTTGCGCAGCGCGATGGCGACCGCGCGCTTAGCNTCGCTTTGACCGACGATGTGGCGATCGAGTTCCGCGGCTATTTGTTTGGGCGTGAGCGCATGATTAGCTGGCATCGGTGGACAAGGTTTCCAAGGTCAGTGAATGATTCGTGTAGACGCAGATATCGCCAGCAATTGTCATGGCTTTGCGCACCACGTCTGCTGGGTTGAGTTCGGTGTTCTCAGCAAGTGCGGTTGCNGCGGCTCTGGCGTAATTNCCGCCGGAGCCAATAGCCAACACTCCGGCTTCGGGTTCTAGTACGTCGCCATTACCGCTGATCAACAGCGTGGCGGTTGTGTCGGCAACAATGAGCATGGCTTCGAGCTTGCGTAGTGCTCGGTCGGAGCGCCACTCCTTGGCCAGCTCAACTGCAGCGCGAGTGAGTTGCCCATGGTATTTCTCAAGCCCGGCCTCGAATTTTTCAAACAGCGTAAAGGCGTCAGCAGTGCTGCCTGCAAATCCGGCAATGACCTTATCTTGATAGAGTTTGCGAACCTTAACCGCATTGCCCTTCATGACTGTGTCGCCGATGGANACTTGGCCGTCGCCGCCCACGGCCACCTGATTTTCGTCTCTGACGCTAAGAATGGTGGTGCCGTGAAACGCTTGCATAGGGAAATCCGTGGTTTGTCGATTTTTGAAAATGCGGTGGTTCGGTTTGGTCAAAAGAGGTCGAACAGCGGGTTGAGGATATTGGCGCTGTCATTGTCACAAAGCAACGCTGAGTTGCGGCGGCGCCTAATTTGTTAGTTCAAAATAATGCCCGAGATGCCTTGCTCACGGAGTTTGGTTAGGGCGCGATTGGCATCTACGCGNNNTTCAAAGGGACCTAATATTACCCGGTGCCAAGTACCCGTTGTGCTGTCGTTTATTTCAACANCAGCGGGCAGGTTGAGCAGTATGAGCCTAGCGCGCATTTCGTTGGCGTCGCCTTCATTAAGAAACGAAGCTGCTTGCACCCTATAGCTTGCCGGCTCGCTTTCCTCGACNGGGTTGCTCGGCNGATAAGGGGCAGTATTTACCTTTATNTCTCCGTTTTTGAGCAGGTCTGGGAATTCGAATGTGACTTTGGGTGTGTCGCTAGATGCCGCGGCGGTTGGGGCGATGTCGCCGGATTCTGTTGCCATCCACTCGGGTAGGTAGGCTGCGAGCAGCACCACGAAGGCACCGAAAATAGCGCCGGATGAAAAGCTTGGCCCGTGAAAGGTCGGGCTCTTTTTCTTGCCCCGTGTTGGTGTAGCCCGGCCACGGCCAGAGGAGGAGGTGCGGGGCTTTCGTTGCGCCGTTTTTGCGGCGCCACCGCGTGTGGCGAAGTCCTTGGTCATGCACAGCCGCCTGTGGCGAGTTTAGTAANAGANGGTCCAGAGCAGATGATAACGNGCGGGCGTGACGATGGCGAAGGGGCAATCAACNTTACCAAGTATACAGNGGCCTCACATGGCATCGTAGGGATCAACATCTATAGACCAGCGCAAGCTGCTGTGTGTTTTGGGTTGGCCCAAGCTGGCAAGGACGCGATGCAGCACTGGTCGAGTCGCCGCCATTACCACCAACTGAAAGCGCGTACGCTTGGCAACGCGCGCCATCGGGGCGGGAACGGGGCCGAGTATTTCCACGCTCGCTGTGTCTTGTTGGCCCTTCAACGCTGATTCTAAGGNGGCTTTGCAAAACGTCAAAAATTCCCGGGCAAGGGTTGGGTCAAAGGCTTCGGCTCGCAGCATGGCCATGGGCTGAGCTGGCGGCAGTCCTGCTTGCAGTCGGCTACTCAGCTCTGCCTCGGCGAACCCTCGATAGCCTNGCGACATGAGTTTTTGTAGTAGTGGATTCTCTGGCTGATAAGACTGAATCCAAACGTCTCCTTGTTTTTCCGCGCGCCCAGCGCGTCCGGCAACCTGCACGACAAGTTGGGCGGTACGCTCCGGCGCGCGAAAGTCTGGGCTCAAAAAACCGGCGTCAGCGTTAATTACCGCGACTAGGGTCACTTCNGGAAAGTGATGGCCCTTGGCAAGCATTTGGGTGCCCACCATGATGCAGGACTCGCCGCGCTGAATTTTCTCAAGNTGGGCAGAGAGTTGTGCATTGCTGCGCGTGGTATCGCGATCAATACGGTAAAGCGGTATGTCAGGGAAGAGCTCGGCGAGATTCTCTTCTGCACGTTGAGTGCCCATACCTACCGGTAAAAGATCGTGGTGGCCGCATTGTTCGCAGTGCTTTGGCATGGCGAAACGCAGGCTGCAGTGATGACAAACGAGCTGCTCGGGTTGCCGATGCAGGGTAAGTCTTGCGTCGCAGTCTGAACAGACGCTCTGCCAGCCGCAGGCCTTGCAAACCAGTGTTGGGGCAAAACCACGGCGATTGAGGTAAACAAGCACTTGGCCGTTTGCTTCTAGGTGCGATCGGATCACTCGAATCAGGGTATCGGAGAGGCCGCCGCGCAAACTCTGACCGCGAAGATCAATCGTGTGGTAGCGAGGCATCTTTGCTCCGCCTGCCCTCTGCGTGAGCAAAATATGCTGATAGCGGCCACGCTTAGCGTTATAGAACGATTCCAGCGATGGCGTTGCACTGCCGAGAACCAACGGAATGTCCAATTGCTGTGCCCGCTTCACGGTCAGATCTCGGGCTGAGTAGCGCAAACCGTCCTGTTGCTTGTAGGAACTGTCGTGCTCTTCGTCGACAATGATTAACCCCAAGCTTTGGAAAGGGGTAAATACCGCAGACCGCGTGCCGATCAGCACCTTAATCTCGCCGGCTCGACATTTGAGCCAGGTTTGCAGCCGCTGGGTTTCGCTCAGACCCGAATGAACCATGCCCGCGCTGCCAAAACGGTTTTCAAAGCGGGCGAGGGTTTGCGGGGTGAGCGCAATTTCGGGCACCAAGACCAGTACCTGCTGTCCGGTGGTAAGGACTCTCGCCATGCTCTGCAAGTACACCTCGGTTTTACCCGACCCGGTAACCCCCTCGAGCAAAAAAACGTTAAAGCCGGCTGCAGCATTGATCGCGTTGATGGCCGTTTGCTGCTCGCTGGATGGTGAAAGCGCCTCGCTGGTTTGATGGTGAACAGATGCTGCCTTTCTCTCCAAAACCCCAGTGCCTTCAAGTTTGCGCAGCATGCTTCGATTGAACCCCGCGGCCTCCAGCGCATCGCCGGACTGGGCATCGCCCACATGAAGCAGGTGGTCGACAAGGGCTTTTTGCGTTTTCGCGCGAGTCGAAATGAGGCTGGGATCCACCAAGCGCCAAATGTCAGGGGGTGGCTCAGGTTTGATTTCAAGCTGTGAGCCTTTGCGCGCGGCGCTGGGGAGTATGGTGGCTAGCACCTCGCCCAAGGGATAGTGGTAGTAGCTCTGCATCCACTGGGCAAGGCCGAGCAACTCGGCGTCGATGACAGCATCATCATCCAAAATCTCAGATACCGGTTTCGTTTTGGCGTGCGGGTTGTCAACAAGGGTGTTAACGCAGATACCGATAACTTCGCTGCGTCCAAAGGGCACCCGTACGCGCGCACCAATGCTCGGCAGCGCTAAGCCCCCGTCGACGTGATAATCGTAGGCAGAATGTAATGGCCGAGGTACGGCTACTTGGATGACTTGTTTGGTATCGGCCATGCGCCATTGTAAGTAGGATTCGCGCCAGCAAGATAGCTGTGTACATCGTTCATGAAGCGGAGATTACTGTGCTTGCGGTAGGTAAATGTTCTGTTACCCTGCGCGCCCGTTTTAGTAAGTAAGCAAGCGTCATGAAGTCTGAAATTCATCCTCAGTATCACGCCGTCAAAGCCACGTGCAGTTGCGGAAACGTGATCGAGATTGGATCCACGTTAAGCGGCGGCATGCATCTTGACGTCTGTTCAAGCTGCCACCCGTTCTATACCGGCAAGCAAAAGACCATTGATTCAGGTGGTCGCGTTGAGAAGTTCCGCCAGCGTTTTGCTAGGCGCACAAGCTCTGGCAGTTAGCGCTTGAAAAAGCCGCGCGTCGTATGGCGTGTGAGCTCGACGGATAAAGGAGGCGGGCACCTCCTTTTTTTGTGCCTGGAAAAGAGTCTGCTGCCGATTGGCGGCCGGTGCTCTAAAACAGGTCAACAGAGCGAATGTCTTCGGTTTGCCGTTGCTCGCCGCTCATCGTAGAGGATGCGTCCGGGGCGAATTCGGCTAGAAAGACCTCGCTCACTGTCGTGCTGTCGGTGGCAGAAGCGGGCAGACCGGTGGCTTTGTCCACACGCAGTGTGACGACGCCTGGTGGTTGCAGCAGCGGCATCTCAGGCACATCGACTAAGGCTTCTTCCATGAAGTCTATCCAGATGGGCAGGGGAACGTTGGAGCCATACGCATTTCTGCCCAGTGGCTGCTGGTCTTTGAAGCCTACCCAAACGCTGGCCACCAAGGCGTGATTGAAGCCGTTAAACCAAGTATCTGACGCATCATTAGTCGTGCCGGTTTTACCCGCCAAATCGTTTCGGCCCAAGGTTCTGGCGCGCCGTCCAGTGCCAAGCTTGATGACATCGCGCAGCATAGACTGCATGACATAGGCATTGCGCTCGTCCAGCACTTGTTCCGCCAGCACTTGAGCTTCTTGGGTTTGTGTCGCTGTCTGCGCATTGAGCAGCGTCTCCAAGACCGTGGTGCGCAGCCAATTGCTGGGACCAGAGTCTGTGTCGCCATCCCAGGCGATTTCCCGCGTTGTACTGCCAACAACCGCGTCGGGCTCCTCCTCTGCTTCCTCACAGTCTTTGCAGACAGTCGCAGGGTTGGAGGCGTACAAGACTTTGCCGTTTTGATCCAGTAACCGATCCACAATGGAGGGCTCGACTAAGTAGCCACCGTTAGCCAAGACGCCGTAGGCCCGCACCATGTCGATAGGTGCGACGGTCATCGTGCCTCCGCCCAAGGCCAACTGGGTATTGCGCGGGAACGATGTCATGTCGAAGCCGAACTTTTTCACATCTTCAAGCACCCCGCCAGCGCCGACCTCAAGCAGCACCCGCATGGAGACCAAGTTGATGGAACGGTAGAGAGCCTCGCGTAAACGCGTGGGCCCGTTGTAGCGGTTGTTGTCATTTTCGGGCCGATACTGTGATTCAAGATTGGCGTCTTCAAAAACTAAGGGAGCATCAAGAAAAATATCCGCCGGGGTGATGCCTCGACTTAGCGCCGAGCTATAAACGAATGGCTTGAAACCCGAGCCTGGCTGGCGCTGGGCTTGCAGGGCATAGTTATATTGATTGCGGTAAAAGTCGTAGCCACCGACTAAAGCGCGCACCGCGCCGTTTTGCGGGTCCATGGCAATCAGTGCACCCTGAATATCCGGTAGCTGAGTCAGCTGCCATGTCGGTGAAGCACTCGCACTTCCTACTTGGCTAGGGTTCACGCGCACAATATCGCCCACCTGCAGAATATCGCTCATCTGCCGGATCTGCGGTTCGCGCTCGTCCACCGATATATAGCGCCTGGCCCAACGACTATCCCCCAGTTGCACTTCGCCAATACCAAGATCACTGGCGAAGACGAAGGCCCGCTTGTCCTCCACGCGCAGTACGACGGCCGGGATTTGCTCCGCATAGGAGTCGCGCTCGTCGAGGCGTTGTTGCAGGGCTTGGGCCAGTGCTGCTCTTAGGTCTGCATCGTTATCAGCGTTGCCTGCGTCAGCCTGCATGGCGGCACTTTCGTCACTCGTCAACGTGTCGTCAGCGAATTCGGCCGCGACGGGTTGCTTCGGCATGGAATAGAGCTGCTCAATCTGTGTTAGCAACGCTTCTGGGACTTGGCCCTCAGGCCCCCGGTAGCCATGATCTCGGTCGTACTTAATCAGCCCGCGGCGCAAGGCTTGCGTGGCCTCGCGCTGCTGGTTGGCATCGATAGTGGTATAGATTTCGTAACCGCCGGTGTACAAATCTGGCACCATGCCCACCATCTCTTGGCGCACCCATTCCGCCGCATAGGGACTGGGCAAATCGAGTTCGCGCGCATAAACCTTGGCGGTTATTGGCGAAGCGACGGCTTCGTCATAGGCGCTGCGGGTAATGGACTCCTGATCGAGCATGCGGCTGAGTACCTGATTGCGGCGACGTAGCGCCCAGTTCGGCCCGTTGATGGGGTTGCCCGCTTCTGGTCGCTGTGGAATGCCAGCTAGCATGGCAAGCTGTGCCAGTGATAACTCCTCGAGAGGTTTGCCGTAGTAGGTGGCCGCAGCCGCCTGCGCACCGTAGGCGCGCTTTCCAAAGGGCACGAGATTGATATACAGCTCGAGGATCTCTTGCTTCGAAAGTTCTTGCTCGATTTTGAGCGACAGAAGCATTTCTTTGAACTTACGCAGGAAGCTGCGTTCAAGCGTAAACGAGACGTTACGTGCAAGCTGCATGGTGATTGTGCTCGCTCCGCCAAGTCTGTCGTCGTTGAACCCTGCCATGCTGGCCGCCAACTGAATGAGGTCATTGACCAGCGAAATGTAATCAATCCCACTGTGTTGGTAAAAGCGCTTGTCTTCAGTATCCAAAATAGCGCTGATGAAGGCGTCTGGCACATTCTCTATGGCGACGGGAATCAAGCGGCGTTCGCCAAATTCACCAATCAGTTCGCCATCGCTTGCATATATGCGCAGCGGTGCTTCTAGCTTGACGTTACGAAACGCGCTGGCCTCGGGGATTTGCGGATCAAGATAGATATAGGCACCGGCAAAGCCGATCACCATCGTGCACAGGGTCGCGACGCCAAAAACTGCGAAAAAACGTAGCACTGGGTGTTTACGCGAGGATCGCTGCATATGGCTGGGTGGTTACCAGTGGAAATCGAAGGACGAAGTGCAGCATAGCAAACCCAATGTGGTAGGACACGCTTACCGCAATCAGCGAAAGCCTCGCCACTTGCAGTCATCGGCTTACAAACATTGGGGCATCGTTGGGTTTTTATCCCACAGCTTGTCCAGCAGCCTTGTGGTGTGCTTTCAGCGGGCTAGTTGGCTATGGCTTTTGTCGCCAGAAAATTTTTCCGATCTTTTCAATCAATGGTGTCGTTTGATGCGCTCCCATGGCGTCGCAGCCCGTCTGCCTTGGGGGTTTTTCTTCATCACAATTGCCTCGAATTTGTTCTGCTGGCGACAAACGAACACAAGAGCTCGGGATCAATCGAACTCACTGATGCTCACGATTTGAGTTCGCCATGCGAGAGTATCGCCGAGGTCTGTCGCACGGTACTGGGAGCAGAGGTCGGCGCGGTTAGCTGCTGGATCGCTACCGACCAAGCCAGTGCNACCACCGCGTCGACAACCGTCGGCTCACATCACTGGCTCAGGCCGGCTATTGACGCAGCTACCGCCGGGCTCTTAGCGACGACGCTGGCAACCCACCTTGCTCACCTCTCAGATACAGACTCACCAGAGCNTGAGCCTANCGCGTCGCTTGGTGAAGACTGGGTCGAAATCGCTCGTGCTCAGTCCGCGCCAGCGATGGACTATCTGTTATTGCCTGATGAANCGATTGCGCAGTCGGGGCAGGTGCCAGCGTGGCTTTGGTGGATGCCTAAAGAGGCAGAAGAGGAGCTACGCGGTGCCCTAGCAGCCTGCGATTTGNCGGTGACGGGCTTGGTGCCAAGCGGTGTCGCGCTCTATCGCGGCTTGCTGGAGATCTGGCGAGATCAGGGTGCGGCGGTCGAAGAGCTATCGGGTCGTTGGTCGCTGTTGGATATGGCGCCCAATAACTGCGAGGCCTCACCGACCCTATGGCTATTCGTCGGCTCGCGTTTTCGTCATTGCGAGACTTTTGCCAGATCGACGGAGGCAGCCGACCTNATGGCCTTGGCTGCGATGCGGTTAGACGATGCAAACACCCCGATGGTGCTTTGGCAGGTAACCGATGAGTTGACCCAAGCAGCAACGAGTCCTTATCGGGTATTCGATCACCAACTGAACCCGGCCGTTAACAGTGCGGTAGCGAAGTCGCCTCGAGATAGTGTGGCGAGTGTNATCGCGCTGGGTCTTGCTTTGCAGGCGANGACCGAAAAGACCAGTGACTGGCATAGTGGACAGGATGCTCCGGTGGTGAATTTGCTGCCTTGGCGCGGCGCGCGGCAGAAGTATCTGCAGCGCCGCTTCCTACTCCAATTGGTCACAGCGGCATGCCTCACACTGCCGGTGATGTGGACTTGGGTAACGGCGCTACAGGCGCAGGTGACTCAAGAACAGATGTACCTCTTGAGTGCGCAAAATGCATACGATCAAGCGTTAGCTGCGCGGGCACAAAGCGATCAGTCCAGTGCGAATCTTGATTTGGCCGAGCGTAGTGCTGATCAACTTAAGAAGGCAGCAAATGCGGGTGGTTTTCAGCTGGCTCGCCTGCACTTTTTACTGGCTCTGATGCCAGACTGCATTGCGGTCACTGGCGCTTCGATTTCGCATTCTTCGGCGCTTGTTTCGGGTATGGTCAGCGACCCTGCCGTGGTGACATCGCTGCCTGCAGACGTTTTCGCGGCTTTTGATGCCAATACTCGCTACGCGTTGGATGCTTGGCCGGTGCTNACAATCGGTGAGCAATCGCTACGTAATATCTATCCTACGCAGATGCCGCAGGCGTTTTCGCTGCGACTGTCATTTGCTGAAAGGTCGGTATCAGATGCTGATTTTGACGCTANCGAAGCGTCCGCAGAGACCGACAAAATCGATGAGTGAGCTTTTACAGATCATCCTCGAGAGACTCGGCGCGTTCAGTGCCGCCGCCCTCGCCTATCGCCTCGTTTCCATACTGGTAGTCGTCTTTGTTGGGATCAGCGTCGGGACGTGTTTCTGGGTGATGCCGGCGCAGCAGCAGCTCGCCGCGCTGCACCGGGACACTCGGCAGAGTGAAAGCACGCTGCAAGCGCTGGAGGCCCAACAGCCATTGAGGCCAACGAGTGGACGGGCAGCGCTTCAGGCACAGTTGGCAATGTACCCGGCCTCTCGCTCAACCAGGCCCGAGCACGACAGACTTTCCGAGCTGGTCGATCTTGCCAGTAAATATCAATTAGAAACCCTGCAGCTTCGAGCAGCGCCTGAGCGCGAGGCCTCTTCGACCCTACTATCTCTGCGAGAGATTCGCCAATTTGCGCAGGCGGATGTGCCGCTTGAGATCTTGCAGCATGGTTATCGTTGGCAGCTGCAGGGCGGCCCGCAAGGAGTGATGTCGTTGCTAGATGACCTGACGCGTAGCGCCGCATCTATAGACGAATTGTCGGTCGAGCATGTTGCGCCAATAGGCGGCAGGTCATCTCGCAACAGTGATCAAGACCACAACAAGGGCGTGATTAGAACAGACCCAGCTCATACAGCGGTGGCAGTCAGACTTGATCTTGCCTTCCGTCATTTCCTTGTGAAGACCGAGGACCCTTGGCCGCAATCTGGGGCCGAGTCTTTCCTCGCCCGTGCCGAGGTTGCTGAACGTCAATCTCAGCGCGACAGGCAGACAATTCGATGGCCGAATATTGGCATACCTGATGCCGTCGGTGCCGGTCGCTGCATCCCCTCTGCGATAGACGATATCAATGACTTAGATGAGGATGACTCGCACATATTTGCAGACCAACGGATCGAGCACTTAACGCTGGTGGGCATTGTCGATATTCCTGTGTTGGCAGATACACAGTCAGACCAAAGCCGCTTGCGCGCCGTATTTCTTGGTCGCCGAGGCGAATTGTTAGCGGCAGAAGTAGGTTCGAAAGTTGCGTCAAAGGGTTATCGCTTGGTTTCTTTGGATCATCAGCAGCTAGTGCTGCAGGGGCCAGATGCCGATACACCGGACAACTACCGTGTCTTGGCGTTGCACTCGGAGCGCCTAACCGCCCTGTTTGGCGTGAAGCAGATTTCCGCCACGGCCGCTATCCCATGATTTGCCCTTGGCGCTTCGGCGTATGGGCTGCACTGGCGCTTTCGACAGGGTTAGCCGTGGCTAACGACGTAATGAGGGCTAACGATATCGTCTGGCAACCGGTCGCTAATCCTCCTGCTGAGGCAGCACAGCCGCGCCTGAATTTACGCCTTCAGCAAGCGGAAGTGCGCAGTTTGCTGCAGTTTCTGGCGGATCAACGTGGAATCAGCGTCATGACTAGTGACGACGTTGCGGGGACTCTGACCCTGAATCTTGTCGATGTCAGCCCCGTAGATGCCTGGGTGTTGGTCTTGAACGCTGCGGGTTTGGCCGAGCGCATTCATAAAGATATTCGCTATGTCGCCCCAGCGTCCGCGATTGCTGCGCGCGAGCAAGCGACCCTGAATGAGGCGCAAAGCGTCGAGCAATTGACGCCGCTGACGACCCAGGTGCTGCGCATACGATATGCACGAGCCAAGCAACTGCTTACGCACCTCAGTAGCGGCCAATCGCTGCTCTCTGGGCGCGGCGAGGTCTGGGTTGATGAGCGCCTAAACGCACTCGTCGTCAGCGATGTGCCTGACCGCGTGGACTCGGTGAGNAAACTGGTCTCCCGCCTCGACGTGCCCTTGAACCANGTCGCTATTGAAGCCCGCGTTGTCACCGCNAGTGACACCTTGAATCACCAACTCGGCATTCAGTGGCGCGCAGATCTCAGCAACGTGGATACGCTGACGGACGAGAGGAGCGCGGCCTCAGACATTAACCGATTGGTTGCGACNACTAACCTTGCAGCGGCGGCGCCGGCGTCGACGTTGGCGCTGGGGATTTTGCGTCCGGGTACCGCGATAGACGCTGAACTCTCGTTATTGGCAGAGCAGGGTAAAGCGCGGGTGTTGGCAAAACCCAAAATACTCACGCTGGATCANTCTCCCGCATCTATTCAATCAGGGGTGCAGATTCCCTATCAGGAAACCAGTCGCAGCGGCGCGACATCCACCGCCTTTCGCGATGCCGTACTGTCGCTATATGTGTTGCCCCAAATAACCCCGGACCAAAACATCATGATTCAGCTTAAGGTGAAACAAGACACCGTAGGACAAATTTTCAATGGTGTGCCATCGATCAACACTAATGAAATTCAAACTCGCGTATTGGTTGGTAACGGCGAAACCGTCGTATTAGGTGNCATATTGCAAGAAGACGCGAATGATGCGGAGCGNAAAACACCNCTGCTGGGCGATTTGCCGGTGATTGGTCGCGTCTTTCGNCGCAGGATTACACGACAGGATCAGCAAGAGCTGCTGGTATTTGTCACCCCAACATTAGTTAGCCAACCCACATTTGTCCCTCAACCAGATGCGTCACCAAACAGCGCGTTACGTGATGNTGAGATTAGCAAGTCGCCTCCATAGCCTGCATTGACGAGAGATTGGCTAAGCAGGGATATTTGCGGGTCTCTATTCGTNGGTTGGATTACACTTGCGCCATGAGCAAACGAAATATTTTCTTGATCGGTCTCATGGCGGTGGGTAAGAGCACCGTAGGGCGGCAGCTTGCNCAAACACTGAAAATGCCATTTTTCGATGCTGACAGTGAAATTGANAGCCGTGCGGGAGCCGAAATCTCTTGGATATTTGATGTGGAAGGTGAAGAGGGGTTCCGTAACCGTGAGGCNGCTGTCATTGACGAGCTAACGCAGCAAGAAGGCATTGTGCTGGCGACTGGTGGCGGCGCGATTTTGCGTGAGCAAAATAGGCGTCACCTTGCTGCTCGAGGCATTGTTGTTTACCTCGATAGCTCCATTGAAAAGCTGATCGCGCGCACCCGGCGAGATACCAAACGCCCGCTGCTGCAATCGGCAAATCCGGCTCAAACTTTGCGAGATTTGAAGCGCAAGCGCGACCCACTCTACGCAGAGATTGCAGATCATCGGGTCATGACCGATCACCGAGGCGCTGGCGTCGTGACGCGTAAAATCCTCAAATTGCTCGATCGAGATATCCAAGTTGCTCAGCAGGCGCGCTCGTGAACCGAAGCGCCGATGAGACGAACCGACAAAGCTTGCAGGTCGATTTAGGCGAGCGCAGCTATACGATCCACATTGGTGCGCTTGGCATTCGCGAACCAGCTGAGTTTGCAAAACTCCTCGACCCATTGATTGCAGGTCAACAAGTTGCCGTCATCACCAATGAAACTGTTGCGCCACTGTATTTAGATGCGGTGCTAGGCGCGCTAGGGCAGCGACAGGTGGATGTCTACCAACTGCCAGACGGCGAGTCTCATAAGAACCTGGCCAGTTTTGAGGCGGTTACAACGTTCTTGCTAGAGGCGCGGCACAATCGCACCACCTGTTTGATCGCCTTGGGTGGTGGGGTCGTCGGTGACCTCTGTGGCTTCGTCGCGGCAACATTTCAACGCGGTGTTGATTTCATACAGATTCCCACCACGTTGCTGGCTCAGGTGGATTCGTCGGTAGGCGGCAAAACGGCGGTCAATCATCCTGCTGGCAAGAATATGATCGGAGCTTTCTATCAACCTAAGGCTGTTCTTGCAGATACCACGGTGCTAGCGACCTTGCCGCCGCGCGAGTATGCGGCAGGTCTGGCTGAGGTGGTGAAGTACGGGGTCATCGATGATGTAGAGTTTTTCCGTTGGCTAGAAGCAAACGTGGCGGCGCTGCGCTCACGGTCTAGTGATGCCTTGCAGCAGGTGATTTTGCGTTCCTGCGCGAGCAAAGCCAAAGTCGTCAGTGAAGACGAGCGTGAATCCGGTCGCCGCGCGATATTGAATTTTGGCCATACCTTTGGCCACGCAATCGAAAAACTCGCAGGCTATGGGCAGTGGCTGCATGGCGAAGCGGTGGCAATTGGCATGGTCATGGCAGCAGATCTTTCCGTCAGACATTGCGGTTTCGCTCAGGTGGACGCTTTGCGACTGCGCCATTTGCTAGAGGCGCTAGGTCTGCCGGTGACGCTGGGGGATCAAGAGCTCGAAACTCAGGCCATGATTGAGGCGATGGGCTTAGACAAAAAAGTCAGCGATGGTCAGCTGCGTTTCGTACTCGCGCGACAACTCGGCGAAGTTTATGTTTGCGATGATGTCAGCGTGCAGACATTGAAAGCCGTTCTGGATCCCTCGCAATCGTGACGAGCCAAATACAGGGTGGGGCTCGGGTTTCTGGCCTAGCAGGGCGGATGGTTCTCATCATCGCGGTGCTGACCACGCTGGTGCCTATGCTGGCCCAGGCAGATGAATTGAACAAAGCCCAGTGGCTCATGCGGCAGTCCGAACAGGCGGTCACCTTGCAACTGGTCACCTTATCTTCCGAGCAGCAGATAGAGCGTTTTGTTGCCCAGGAAGAGGCTCTAAAGGATTTGCCGGTGGCCTATTACCGCTACCAAAAAGAGGGTCGGCTGCTTTACGTCGCCACCCTGGGTGTTTTTGCAGACGCAGCCGCTGCCCAGCGTGTTAAAGAATCACTGCAACTGCGCCAGGTCGAGACGAAAGAGGCTTGGATTCGCCCGCTGGATGAAATTCAGGCTCAAATCCGCACCACGCTTCAGCGCTGATTGTCGAAAATCCAGCAAGCCGATTAGAGAGACGACAGAACCTAGTGCGTTCGATCGCGCATTCAATCGGCGGTTGCTAGATTAGAGGTGTTTGTTAGGCGCTAGAGGCACTGCTGTTTAGGGCAGCTCAGTAGCGCCCATAAGATGACGGTCGATTTCACGCGCGGCTTCTCGACCTTCGTTGATGGCTCTAACCACCAAGGATTGTCCGCGTCGGCAGTCACCGGCGACAAAAACGTTCTCGACATTGGTTTTGTAGCAGCCGTATTCGGCTTTGTAGTTCGACCGCTCGTCGTAGTCGATGCCCAACGCGTCGGAGGCGTCATGCTCTGGACCCAAGAAACCCATGGCGAGAAAGACGAGGTCTGCGGGCCAGTCTTTTTCCGAGCCAGGCACGTTCTCAAATTTGGCGTCTTGCATTGCTACTTCCACGGTGCGAACGCCAGTCAGCTCACCCTGTTCGTTACCAAGAAAGCACAGCGATGATACGGAATAGACGCGCGGGTCTTCGCCCTGAACCTCTGCGGCTTCTTCGTGACCGTAGTCGACGCGGAAAATCTTCGGCCATGTTGGCCAGGGATTGTTGGCGTCGCGACTTTCGGGTGGCTTGGGAAATAGCTCGAAGTTCACCAGGCTTTTGCAGCCATGGCGCAGTGACGTGCCAATGCAGTCTGTACCAGTATCGCCGCCACCAATGACGATGACGTCTTTGCCCTTGGCAGAGATGTGGTTGCCGTCTTGCAGGTCTGAGTCGAGCAAGCTCTTAGTATTGGCGCTTAAAAAGTCCATGGCGAAGTGGACGCCATTAAATTCTCTACCCTCAATAGGCAGATCGCGCGGCACCGTGGCCCCAGTGGTGAGCAAGACGATATCATGCTGGTGTTGCAGGTCGGTCACCCGGACGCTGTCGTCGCTGCCATCACCGATAGAAGTGCCGGTGATAAACGTAATACCCGCCTCCCGCAGAAGGCTGACCCGACGCTCAACCACGTCGTCTTTGCCGAGCTTCATATTCGGGATGCCATACATCAGCAATCCGCCAATGCGGTCCGCGCGCTCGTAGACCGTGACCGTATGTCCGACCCTGTTCAGCTGATCTGCCGCGGCAAGTCCCGCTGGGCCAGAACCGACGATGGCGACCGTTTTTCCGGTGCGTTTGGCCGGCGTGTTTGGGGTTACCCAGCCTTCCTCAAAGCCCCGGTCGATAATGGCCATCTCAATATTTTTGATGGTGACAGCGGGATCGGTAATGCCAAGCACGCAGGAACCTTCACAAGGCGCAGGGCAGACTCGACCGGTAAATTCTGGGAAATTGTTGGTTTTTTGCAGGCGATCGAGCGCCTCTTTCCACTCGTCGCGGAACACCAGATCGTTAAATTCCGGTATCAGGTTGTGAATTGGGCAGCCTTCTTCTGATTGGCAGAAGGGTACGCCGCAGTCCATGCAGCGCGCACTCTGGGTGCTCAGGCGCTGCACATCGTGGCTGGTGTAGATCTCACTGAAATCCAACAGGCGCTCTTTGGCAGGCCGATAGGGGGCAGCCTGTCGCGGGAAATCCATAAAACCAGTGGGTTTACCCATATCGCTACTCTTAACTCTCTTTGTTCATTCTTGCATGCGCTTACTCGCGCAGTTCTTAAATCCGTTCGCAGTCTATCCAGCGCTGACCTGTTGAGCCTGCTGTTGGAGGACGCGCTTGTAGTCTCGCGGCATCACCTGGATGAATTGTTCAAGACTCTCGGTCCAGTTAGCGAGCACCGCCGCTGCTACTGGGGAGTCGGTAAATGCGAGGTGATTTTCAATCATTTGGCGCAGTTCGGCGATGTCCGCGTCCGTTTCCACGGGGTCTAGATCGACCATTTCACCATTGCAGTTGCCGGCAAAGTGCCGCTGCGGATCCCAGATGTAGGCAATACCACCGCTCATGCCAGCTGCAAAATTGCGCCCAGTAGAACCTAGGATTACCACGCGGCCACCGGTCATGTATTCGCAGCCGTGGTCACCCACACCTTCGACAACGGTTCGTGCACCACTGTTGCGGACACAAAATCGTTCAGCCGCAATGCCGCGGAAATAGGCATCACCTGAGGTGGCGCCATACAGGGCAACATTGCCGAGCAAAATATTCTCTTCCGCTGCGAATTGACTGTTCTTGGGTGGATACACGATCACCCGACCACCGGACAGTCCTTTGCCGACAAAGTCGTTGGCATCACCTTCCACCTCGAGGGTGACGCCCTTGGCCAAGAAGCACCCCAGGCTCTGACCGGCACTGCCGTTTAATTTGAAATGCAGGGTATCGTCGGGAAGCATCTGTGGGCCAACTTGCTCAATGATCTGGTTCGACAGCATGGCTCCGACAACACGGTTGGTGTTGACGATGGGCAACTCGGCGGTGACGCTTTCGCCGCGCTTGAGCGCAGGTTCTGCCAGCTCGATCAATTGATTGTCGAGTGCCCTATCCAGTTGATGGTCTTGTTCGTGAATGGCGTAGCTGCCCAAGAACTCATCGGGAATTTCAGGCTTCGCCAAGATGGCAGACAGATCAATGCCCTGGGATTTCCAGTGCTGAATAGCATCGTCAGTCTTCAACAAGTCTGCGCGGCCAATAAGTTCATTGACGGTGGCGATACCAAGATCAGCCATGATCATTCGCATCTCATTCGCCACCATGAACAGGTAATTGACCACATGCTCGGGTTTGCCGTTGAACTTTTTGCGCAAAGCCGGATCTTGGGTTGCGATGCCTACTGGGCAGGTATTCAAGTGGCATTTACGCATCATGATGCAACCAAGGGCAATCAGCGGCGCTGTGGCAAAGCCATATTCTTCTGCGCCGAGTAGCGCTGCAATAGCAACGTCACGACCGGTTTTGATTTGACCATCAGTCTGCAGCACGACCCGCGAGCGTAAGTTGTTCATCACCAATGTCTGATGGGTCTCGGCGATTCCGAGTTCCCATGGCACACCCGCGTGCTTAATGGAGGTTAACGGCGATGCACCCGTGCCGCCGGAATCACCGGCGACNACGATATGGTCGGCGCGCGCTTTAGTCACCCCAGCGGCAACCGTGCCTACGCCAATTTCTGCCCCCAGCTTCACGCTGATACGGGCCTTGGGGTTAGCATTTTTCAGGTCATGAATCAGCTGAGCCATATCCTCAATGGAGTAGATATCATGATGNGGCGGNGGACTTATTAGCCCNACACCCGGTGTGGAATGGCGCAGGCTGGCGATATAATCGTCTACCTTGCCGCCAGGCAGTTCCCCGCCTTCGCCTGGCTTNGCGCCTTGGATGATTTTGATTTGCANCTCGTCCGCATTGCTCAGGTAATTGATGGTGACGCCGAAGCGACCGCTAGCGACCTGTTTAATCGCGGAGCGTTTGGAATCGCCATTCTCNAGCGGAATGAAGCGCTTGGCGTCTTCGCCGCCCTCTCCGGTATTCGACTTGCCACCCATGCGGTTCATAGCGATGGCCAGCGATTCGTGTGCCTCTGCACTGATGGAACCGAAGCTCATGGCCCCGGTCGCAAAGCGTTTGACGATTTCACTGGTGGGTTCAACCGCGTCGAGNTCAATGCCCTGAGACGGATAATTGAAGTCCAGCAGGCCGCGTAATGTGGCCTTGCGCGTGTTGTCGTCGTTGACCTGTTTGGCGAAGGCCCAGTAAGCATCTTCACTGTTGCTGCGCGCGGCCGCTTGCAGNCTNGAGACGGATTTGGGATCCCACATATGGGTGTCGCCGTGACGTCGCCAGTGGAAATCACCAGGATTTGGCAGCACGCTGATGGTTGCCTGATCTCGCTGGGGATAGCCGATGAAGTGACGGCGTTGCATTTCCTCTGCCAGCACGGACATGGAAACACCTTCAACGCGACTGGCGGTGCCTTTGAACGATTGCTCTATCACATCATGGGCAAGGCCGACGGCTTCAAAAATCTGAGCGCCTTTGTAGGATTGCAGGGTCGATATGCCCATCTTTGCCATTACTTTGAGCATGCCCTTGGCGACTGCNTTACGGTAACTGCGCTCGACGTCGGCAGTGGTCTNAACGTCTGCGACGCCATCGAAAGCGCCTTTTTCCTGCGCATCCCACAGCGCTTCGAAGGCGAGGTAAGGATTAATCGCATCGGCGCCGTAGCCGATGAGCAAGCAGTGCTGGTGGACTTCCCGGGCTTCGCCGGTTTCAACCACCAGGCCGATTTGGCTGCGTACGGCCTTGGCAACCAAGGCNTGGTGCACGCTGCCAACGGCGAGTAAGGCGCTGATCGCAATACGGTCTGTGCCCATGGCTCGGTCGCTTAACACGACCAAGCTATAGCCGTCGATGATGGCTTGGCTGGCCTCGGCATTGATGCGCGCGAGCGCCTCTCGCAGGCCGGCGTCGCCGGAATTCGCGGCATAGGTNATGTCGATGATGGCCGTACGCCAGCCCCGGTAGTCCATNGCGACGATCGACGCNAGCTCATCATTGGTCAGGATNGGGTGTGGTACGCGCAAGCGNTGGGCATTTTTCGCTTCGGTCTGGAGCAGGTTTTGCTCCGGCCCGATGTAGCACTCCAGCGCCATGATCACTTCTTCGCGAATGGAATCGATTGGCGGATTGGTGACCTGTGCAAAGCGCTGCTTGAAGTAGTCGTANAGCATGCGCGGCTTTTCACTCATCACCGCCAAGGCCGCGTCGTTACCCATGGAGCCCAGCGGATCACGAAGCTCTCTGATCATAGGGAGCAGCATGAACTGCATGGTNTCTTGAGTATAACCCAGTGCCTGCATACGCGGCGTCAGCGTGACGTGGTTGAGTGTTTGGCCTGCGGCGGGCGGCAGTTCTGCTAAATCAAGCCTTTGCTCNTCGACCCATTTTTTGTAGGGACGACGGCTGGCGAGATCAGATTTCAGCTCTTCATCGGGAATCATCCNGCCTTGCTCGAAATCAATCAGAAAAATACGCCCNGGCTGCAGGCGACCTTTTTCCACGACTTTGGCCGGATCCACCGGCACGACGCCGACTTCGGAGGCCATGATGCAAATGTCGTCATCNGTAATGTAGTAGCGCGAGGGTCGTAGGCCGTTGCGGTCGAGTACCGCACCGATGCAGGAGCCATCAGAAAAAGCGATGGACGCTGGGCCATCCCAGGGTTCGATCAGGCAGGAGTGGTATTCGTAAAACGCTCTCTTTTCGTCAGACATACCCGTGTCCTGCTGCCACGCCTCTGGAATCATCATCAGCAGGGCTTCGGGCAAGGAGCGCCCCGACATCAGCAAGAACTCGAGTACGTTGTCAAAGGTGCCGGAATCAGAGCAGCCGGGTTCAACGATGGGGAACAACTTTTTGATGTCCTTGCCGAAGTAGTCGGAGGCAACGGTGCCCTCGCGCGCGTTCATGGCGTTGATGTTGCCAAGTAGCGTGTTGATCTCGCCGTTATGGCTCATGAAGCGACTGGGCTGCGCGCGATCCCAAGAAGGGAAGGTATTGGTGCTGAAACGCGAGTGCACCATGGCCAGGTGGCTTTCGAAAGCCGGGTTGGTTAGATCGCCAAAAAACGGGAAGAGCTGGTCCGGGGTCAACATGCCCTTATAAACGATAACGTTGGTCGACAAAGAGCACATATAAAACAGATGCGATTGCGCAACACTGTCGTCAGCGAGCACCAGATGGGCACAGTGTTTGCGGATGGTGTACAGCTTGCGCTCAAAGGACTCATTTTCCATGCCGCCAATCGCGCCCTTGCCGACGAACAATTGTTCAAAGGCAGGCATGGCGGCTCTGGCAGCTTTGCCCACGTTGGCCAAGTCGGCGTTGGTCGGTAACTCGCGCCAGCCGATCAGAGTTTGCCCCGCATCCTCAATGGCTTGCTCGATAATGCCTTTGCAGGTCGCGCGTTGGGCGGCATCGGTGGGCAGGAAAATGTTGCCAACCCCG
>PBTJ01000107.1 GCA_002726925.1 Gammaproteobacteria bacterium
TGTGGCAGAGACCAAGGGTGTGAAAAGCGTTTTTGGTGATGACACTCAGCTGATGGTGAGTTCAACCAAATCTATGATCGGNCATTTGCTGGGAGCCGCAGGNTCTGTAGAAGCGATCTTCACGTTGAAATCTCTGCAAGAGCAGGTNGTTGCACCTACGATTAACCTTGAAAACCCCGGTGAAGGTTGCGACCTTGACTACGTACCGAATCAGGCACGCGATGTCGACATTACATCTGCAGCGAGCAATTCCTTCGGTTTTGGTGGCACGAANGGAACCTTGGTCTTCGGTAAAATTTAGCCCAGTCGAGTGCGAGTGTGGGCGAACCTGTAAATATTCGGCGGTCATCGGCTTTGATTGCTCTGGTGATGCTCACCATGGCTACCCCTGTCTTCTACCTCGTGCAGATTTGGCCTAAGCAAAAGTCCGACCACGAGGCAGTGGTGTTTCGCATTGCTCAAGGGGCTTCGCTCACCCAGGTAGCCGACGAGTTGGCCGTCATTGGCTTGACCGATAGTCCTGTCCTGTTTCGTCTCTACGCTCGGATATCTGGTTCTGATCGCGGATTGCGCGCTGGTACCTATAAAGTGCCGAGCAGACAAAATGCGCGAGAACTGATCGCGTTGTTTTCCAGTGGTAAGGTTCAACAGCANGCGATTCGTCTGCCTGAGGGCATGAATCTGCGCGTGGTAATGGCACTGCTGGCCGAGCAGGGGGTCCTCAAGCATCGGTCCATGGGCTGGCAACACCTGCAGGATGAGCTAGATTTAGACCTGCCATTTGCCGAGGGGGCTTTTTTTCCAGACACTTATTTTGTGCCTGCCGGGGCCACGGATTTGAGTGTGCTGCAGCGGGCCCACGATGCATTGCTTATGCAGCTACAAAGNGCGTGGCGTCTTCGAGCGGACAATTTGGCCGTGGCGTCCCCTGCACAGGCGCTGATCTTGGCGTCGATCATCGAAAAAGAGAGCGACGCGCCCGAGGACAGGCGTCAGATTAGCCAAGTCTTTCACTTNCGCTTGAAAAAAAACATGAAGTTACAAACTGACCCCACGGTGATTTACGCGCTTGGTGAGAATTTTGATGGCGATATTCGCCGCCGTGACCTTCGCGTCGATTCACCCTTTAACACCTATCGATACAAAGGGTTGCCTCCCACTCCGATAGCACTACCCTCTCTGGCGTCAATTCAGGCCGCAGTGAACCCAGCGGATGGCGATTACCTATATTTCGTAGCGCGAGGTGATGGCACCAGTCAGTTTTCGCGCACGTTAGAAGAGCACAACGCGGCCGTGCGTCGATATCAATTGTCTAAGGGTGGATCATGAGAGGNCAATTCATCACGCTTGAAGGNTCCGAAGGGGCGGGCAAGTCCACCAACGTCGACTCTGTTTGCGCAACCCTTGATANCGCAGGGATTGACTATCTGCGCACCCGAGAGCCAGGGGGGACGCCTATGGCGGANGCGTTGCGTGAGTCCATGTTGTATAAGTGGGAGGAGCAAGTGGACCCGCTTGCAGAACTGCTCTTGGTGTTCGCNGCGCGCGCGCAGCATCTGACAAATGTTATCCGGCCTGCCTTGGATGGCGGTCGATGGGTGGTTTGCGACCGCTTCACCGACGCCTCGTTCGCCTATCAAGGATACGGTAGGCAGCTTGACTTGAAAGTGCTCGAAACTCTGGAATCGTGGGTGCAGGGCAGTTTGCAGCCAGACTTATCTCTTTATTTGGATTTNGACCTGGATATTGCTCNGACGCGTATTGCTGATCGCGAAAAAGATCGGATGGAAGAAGAGCAGCGAGAATTCTTTNTGCGCGTGCGCGAGGGGTACTTAGCGCGGGCCGAAAAGTTTGAGCGCATCGTGACNATCAACGCGGGGCGGCCCTTGGCTGTCGTGCAGGCCGATGTATGCAGCGCAATTACCCATTTCATCAATGTTTCATCGGTCTTGGCCGAGCCCGATGTTTGAGTCCTANCCTTGGCATGACGATGTGCTGCTCGCGATAACGGAGCGATTGCAACAGGGCGTACTCCCTGCGGCCATTGGNCTNTCCTGTGCCGAGGGTTGGGGCGGACGCGCTCTATTGGCAGCAGCGACACTGCTGTTGTTGGAGCTACCTGAAGATAAGGACCCCGAAGAACTTGCACATCCTGATTTTCGCTGGGTTGCGCCAGANGGCGCGGCAATCAAGATCGATCAGATCCGTGCGCTGAATGCCTTTGCGGTACAAACNTCACAAATTGCNCCACGTAAGGTAGTTGCCGTGCTCGACGCACACCTGATGAACGTTAATGCAGCAAATACCTTGCTGAAAACGCTGGAAGAGCCNCCGGCAAACACCCACATACTGCTGTGTACGCCTTATTGGAATCGATTGCTGCCGACCATTCGCAGCCGTTGCCAGTCTTTTCAGGTGCAGGCCGCGGCTGGTCAGGCCGATACATGGTTGCAGCAACAGGCTGTGCCTTTTTCTCCTCAGCGTTTTGCTCAAGCGGGTTACGCCCCCCTGACGATGCGCGATCAATTTGCCGAGCTCGACGTCGATGATTGGCTCAACGAGGTTGCCNCCGCCGCGCAGTTTAGTACGTTAGTTGACGATGCACTTGAAATAGGCGCCCCGCTGCTACTGGCGGCTTGGTATCGGGTGCTGGTTCAACAGCAGAACGCTCGGCCCAGTCGAGTGTTACTCGCCTTTGCGGAAGAATTGATCGACACCCGCCGTATGATTGAAACATCGAACTCGACGAATATTCGCCTTGCCCTTGAGCGCCTTTTTCATTTGTGGCAGCAAGTCAGCAAGCGCGTGCAGCGTCAGGTCAGTTGAGACGTAAACAAAATCTTGAGAGGGTCTTGGCATGTTGATTGATTCCCATTGNCACCTAAATTATCTCGACGACCCAGACAGCGCGATAGAGCGCGCTAGGCAGGAGGGTGTGACCACCTGTTTATGCATCAGCGTCGACGAAGNGGGTTATACCGGGGTGAAAGCCCTCGCAGACACGCACGATGACGTNTGGGCTACTGCCGGGGTCCACCCGGATGCTGCAGAAGGCAACCTGGNGTGGATTGAGGCAGAGCTTGCCCAGCCGCGGGTCGTCGCTGTTGGCGAAACGGGGCTGGATTATTATCACGCTGAAGATCCAGCAATAAGGGCGCGACAGCGGCAGGCGTTCGCACACCAGTTAACTTTGGGGGAAAGGCACGCCTTACCGGTGATCGTCCATACCCGGCAGGCCGAGGTGGATACGCTGGATTTGCTGCAGGCGCATGAGGGGGTTCACGGAGTACTGCACTGCTTCACCGAATCCTGGTCGATGGCAAAGCAGGCGTTGGACATGGGNTTCTTTATCTCGATCTCGGGCATCGTGACATTTAAGAATGCTAANAATGTGCGTGAGGTTGCTACGCAAGTTCCTGCAGATCGATTGCTGATTGAAACCGATGCGCCGTTTCTCGCGCCAGTACCCAAACGNGGCAAGACAAATGAGCCGGCCTTCGTGGCGCATACCGCAGCATTTCTTGCCGAATTACGCGGGGTTGCTGTTGCAGATCTGTGCGAGCAAACCGGTCAGAACTTCGTGCGGTTATTTGGCTGCGGCCAGTAAATCTGCCGNTAAAGCGATCGGTTGAAGAAGCTCAAAATCGTATTGAACCGGTGGATTGAAACATGGGTTTCTTGCATGGAATGCTTTGCGCCCGGGTAGGTCATAAGTTCAAAGGATTTGCCGAGCTTTTGGAGTTCTGACATGAGCATGGTGCTGTGGGTAAACAATACGTTGTCATCGGCCATGCCGTGCATCAGCAGCAATGGCCGCTCTAGCTTCGGCAGATGCGTAATAACGCTGCTGGCGGCGTAAGCCTTCGCCTCTTCTTCGGGGAGACCCATGAAACGCTCGGTATAGTGAGAATCGTACATTTGCCAATCGGCAACCGGGGCTACGGCAACCCCAGCCTTGAAGCGTTCCCCCGCCTGACACAGGCACATCAAACTCATGTAGCCGCCATAGCTGTGGCCAAACACGCCAACGCGCTTTAGGTCGGCCCAGGGCTCGCTGGCCAGCACACTCAAGCCCGACAATTGATCTTCTACCTCGATGCTACCCATGCGTTTATACAGGCCTGCCTCGAATAGGCGGCCTCGATTCGTCGACCCCCGGTTGTCGAGTTCCAGCACACCATATCCTTGCTGAGCGAACATCTGTGTCAGCAACGTGCCCCAATCGCGGCGTACTTTTTGCGCACCGGGTCCGCCATAGACATAGACAATCGTAGGGTGTTTGCCATCGGGTGCTGCGGGTGGAGTAAGGCGGTAATGCAGGGCATGACCGTTTGCCTCGATGACACCAAAACGCGGCATAACGTGGTTTGCCGCGAAGGGAGCATAGCGATGATCTTTGTCGATGAGTTCTTGGTACAAAATGTGCCCGCTGGACGTATCGGCCCCTGTTTCTGGCACCCGCTCCTCATCTAAGGCCATTGTTTGAATCGAGATTCTTGCCGGCACCGTCGGGCTGCAGAAACGATCAATGAACAATCTTGCGCCCTTGTGCAAGGTAATTTCGTGCACACCGTCGTCTCGGGTCAATTGGCCATAGCCTGAGCCGTCTAGGGCCAGCCAAAACAGATGATTGTCGATGGGAGAGGCGTCCCAGCCAGAGACGTAGGCGAAGCCATCGTCGCTACAATGAATCTGATTAATATGCGATGGCCCCATTAGGCGGCGTACTGCAGCGTCTGCGCCGATGACGATGGCCTGCCGCTGCCCTAGATCTTCGGTGGAGAACAATAGATCCCCGCAAGGCAACTCGTGCAGATCATCGGTTAGGTTGATCCACGTGGTCGAAGTCTCGCGGTAGAGCTCTTGCCAATTGCGTTGCGAAAAGTTGAACGACGAGAGCACCAGTGTTTGCTGCAAGCGATCCTGGGTGAGAATGCATAGACCGTTTTGCACTGGTAGTACGCGCGCCAAATAAGCATCGTGCTCTGCTAATTCGCTCTGCCAGATTCTCTGCGACTCACCGCTATGCGTGTCGAATACGTGCAGGGATACGTCTGGATTAGTCTCTCCTGCGTAGGGATAACGTTGGGTGATAGTGCGGTTGCCGGTGTCGTCGATCTCCATGCGGTGGCTGACGCGCACTGGAGATTCATCATTGCGACAGTAGATCAAGTAGCGCTCACACCTAGACCACCAGGCACCAGCAAAGCGATGCATTTCTTCTGCGGCTAAGAAATCTGGGAGTCCGTAGGTTATGCAGTCATCCGCGTCATAGCTCACCTGAACTTCGGCGCTTGCACTTTGTTGGTCTCGGTAAAACAGATTGCCTCTACGCACATAGCTGATGAGCGTGCCGCTGGAGCTTGGGTTAAAACCGCTGTACCGGTTTTTACTCGACGTGATCTGGGTGATCGAATCGCTGCCAAGGTTTTGCTTTAGATATGCCTGTCCATCGGCATACAGCGCGAGTGCGCCGGCCTCGCCGATCCATTGATAGTGCGTAATGCCAAAGGTGAATTGGCGTTTGCGTTCGCGCTCGGCGCGCTCAGCGTCACTTAACTCGGTGACACTCTCGTCGGCTTGGGCATCAAGCTGTAGCGCCAAAGCAATAGGTACCTCGGTTTCGCTCTGACGGTCGAAACACCACAGATCCAAGGTCGTTGGCGCAGCCTCGGAGCCGCGCAGATAGCTGATGTATCTGCCGCAAGGTGAAAATTTGTGTTGGCTGGGCAATGTAGGTCTTAGGCCCGGCGGCGTGAAAAGGTCTGTGGGCGTTAGCCTTGTTGTCGACTCGTGCATCATGATGCAGCGCTTGCGGAAATCTTGGCGAAGGCGTCTCGTGTCAAATTCTCGACGCCTGCACCTGCGGGTAGGATTCGGACATTATCTTCGATGCGGATACCACCAAATGGGCTAAGTAAGTCGACTAACGACCAATCTATGGGGGCGCCGTCGGCCTGCTTTTTCGCTAGCAGCATTGGGATGAAATATAGACCTGGTTCGACAGTGATCACCATATCCTGGGCCAGCGAACGAGTAAGTCGCAGTGATGCGTAAGGTTCCGGCGGGGATTGGGTATGACCGTCGATGTCGAGTTGCTGGCCGCCAACATCGTGCACCTGGATGCCCAGTAGATGGCCTAGGCCATGTGGGCAGAAAGGCACGGTCAGTTCCTTGGTGAATGCCTCTTCTGGACCGCATTTGAGGATGCCGGTGTCGACCAGCATGGCTGCGAGTGATTGGTGCATTGCGGCCTGTAGATCGACGTAATTGGCTCCCGGCACGACTCGATCGATTAACGCGTCCTGATGAGTCTGCATCCGCGCGAGAAGCTCAGAAAAGAGATCGGCTGCTTCCTGTGAATAACAACGCGGCCCGATATAGGTGCGCGTAATGTCGCTGGCATACCCGTCAACGTTGGCTCCGGCGTCAATCAACAAACTGTTCAAGTGCTCGCCGACTTCACGGTCTTGATACTGGTAGTGCAGCAGGCTGGCATGTTGGTTTTGCGCGATGATATTGCCATAGGGTAGCTGCCACTCGTTCATGCCCGTGGCCTCAAGAAAGGCGAGATGGATAGCAAATTCACTCGCCCCTTCAGAGAACGCTCGTTGCGCAGCTTTGTGGCCCTTCGCGCCACGCAAGGAGGCGTCTCGCATGATGGCTAACTCGTACTCGGTTTTGCAGGCACGTTGAAAGTGCAGGGCGTGTATGACGTTGGCAGGATTGATAACGCAGCCCGCTGCAGCTGGTGGCGCGTCCTCGCTAATTTGCGCGATCTCTTGCTGACTTTCTCGGATCTGCTTTAGGTGGTTGTCCAAAGCTGCATGTAACGCGGGTAAATCACTGAAGACCTTAACGGTCAGATGATCTTTGAGCTGGTGAGGTGCAACCGTGGCGGCGTGCCAAAAATCATCGGGCTGGTGAAACAGCAAGGTCGGCTTGGCACCCTGGGAAAAAACGAACCAACTGTTCTCGCTGATTTTTTCTTGCGCTAGCCACTGCACTAGCAAAGGATTAGGGCGGAAAGCAGGCCCCTGATCATCATGGAAAAAGAACCTTTGCTGGCCCGCGCTGAGCAGGATGGCGCAATAGCCTGTGTGTTCGAGCGCACTTTCCCAAAACGCGCTTAGCGTTGCATAGTGTGCTTGTAACAGGGTGTCTTGATCGTATTGATCCATGTAGGGGCTCCATCTCCGCAACTCAGTTTAGTGCTGCGTACGACAGGGGGCTAGAGGCAGGTGGCGATCTGGTAGCTTAATTTGAGACACGGCTAGCTCTCACGATTGACCAATCGGAGCAACGTGTTAATTTGCAATCCAGCATTAGCACAGAATAGCGAGGGAGATATGGAGAGCTACTCATACGCGGCGCCTAGTAACGTATCGGAGGCCGTTACCCTTTTGGCAGGCAACGCCAGTGAGGGCAGGCAAACGCAAATATTAGCCGGAGGTACTGATGTACTGGTGCAGATGCGCGGTAGCGGACACTCACCTCGAACCCTCCTCGATATCAAGGCGCTGGCAGAGACCAACCGTTTAGAGGTGGGTCCAAACGGCATCTATATCGGCTCTGCCGTACCCAGCGCGGTGATCAACGAGAATGCCGAGTTGCAAGTGGCGTTGCCGGGATTGCTCGAAGCCGCAGATCTTATTGGCTCAACCCAGATCCAAGGTCGTGCGACTATTTGCGGTAACCTGTGTAATGCCTCGCCGGCAGGCGACAGCATACCGGCGATGATTGCCGCTGGGGCGGTGTGCGATATAGCGACAGCCGACGGCAGCAAAGAACTGTTAGTTGAAGATTTCGTTACGGGCGTTGGCCAAAATGCGCTGCAGGTCGGTGAATTTTTACTCGGATTGAAGTTGCCCATGCCAAGGCCAGAAACGAAGGATGCCTATCTTCGCTTCACACCGCGGACAGAAATGGATATCGCGGTTGCTGGCGTTGGTGTCTCGTTGACCGTCATCGATGGAATATGCATTGCAGCAAGGGTGGCCATTGGCGCCGTCGCGCCTACGGCTCGGCTCGTGCCTGATGCAGCTAAAGCGCTCGAGGGTACTGACCTCAATGAACAGGTCCTGGCGGCCGCTGGCGAAGCCTGCAAGGCTGCAGCGTCGCCGATCAGCGATAAACGAGGGACCGCGGAATATCGCAAAAAAGTGGTCGCGGTTTTGTGTCGTCGGGCCATTGCCTTGGCGCATCAGAGAATACAAGGAGCTTAGGCGTGGCAAGACTGCAGGTAGAATCGACGATAAACGGAGATAGCAAAGAGTTTCTCTGCGATGCAGATCAATCGATGTTGGACGTTCTGCGCGACGAGCTTGGACTCACCGGCACGAAGGAAGGTTGTGGTACCGGTGATTGCGGCGCGTGCTCCATACTCGTGGACGGTCGCTTGGTATGTGCCTGTTTGATGCTGGGTGTTGAGTCTGGCGGCAAAAGCATTGAGACCATCGAAGGCATTGCCCCTAAAGAAGGGTTGCACCCGCTGCAGCGCCAGTTCCTCGAAAATGCGGCACTGCAGTGCGGTATCTGTACGCCGGGTTTCATTGTTGCTTCCAAGGCACTTTTAGAAAAACACCCTAATCCAGACGAAGAAACCATCCGCTACTGGTTAGCGGGGAATCTGTGTCGGTGCACGGGCTACGATAAGATCATTCGCGCAGTGCAAGACGCCGCGGCGGAAATGTCTCACCCCGCCTAGTCAGGGAGGCTGCCGCGTTATTAGGCTTAACGCGGCGCGAAGGTGATTTCAAGAAGGTTGTCCGTCTACATAGAGGCTGCGGAGCCCAGTTGGGGTGCTTGTCGTTAATGCTTATCGTTAATGCTTATGCAAAGGTAAGCCCAGTCAGTGTAGACAGATCATCGATGGCCTGATCTTGCGAGACGACCTTGATCGTCTGCATACCCAGCGCCTTGGCGGGTTTTAGGTTGATGCCTAGGTCGTCCAAAAAGATCGCTTCAGCGCAGTCCACACCGAGCCTGTCGCAGGCAATGCGATAGATTTCAGGATCCGGTTTTCTTACTCCCTCAACACTGGACTCAACCACTAGATCGAACATCGCCATGACCTCGGCGACTGCATTCGCCTTGCTTTTGCCCCGCGCCATGCCTGGGCCCTCGCCAGCTTTTACGTTATTGGTGATACAGGCGACTTTGTAATGCTGTTTGCAGAGTTTGAGTACCCCGACCATGCGGGGGCGCAGCGTACCTGAGAGCATCGCGATAACATCCTTCCCCGGGATTCGATGACCTCGGGCTTCGCTCTCGTTCGCAAACAGCGCATCGAACTCGTCCAGTGAGACACTATTGGATTCGAATTTTGCCCAAGCATTGGTGTCTGGGTTGATTGCATTTGTCTGTCGAATAAAGTCTTTAGGCGCTCCCAAGCGTTCTTCCAAGGTATTGAAGGCCTCAAACGGGCTGCTGGTAAAGACACCGCCGAAGTCCCATAAAATCGCTGCCGCCGGACGGGGGAAATCGCCGCTTAGCGGGTTACTTGAATCTTCAGACAATGCGGTCTCCTTTCCAAAAAGTGAACGCAGCACACTGGTGCAGCGGTGGTAGCACGGAGTTTAATACGGGCGCCGCTGGGAGAACATCGGCAATATGCTCGGTGCAAACGGCGGTTTTGAATGACACCAAAGAGTAGCGGACTTGTGTCAGCGTTTTCGCCGATCCTAGCCTAGTCAAGAGACCGGCGTGAAGCGATAGCCCACGCTGCGCACGGTCTGGATCGTTCCGTCCAGACCAATAGGCTCGAGTATTTTTGCGCAGCCTTAACACGTGTACATCGACGGTTCGTATTTCGATGTAGCTGCTGCGGCCCCAAATGTGATCCAGCAACTGTACCAGCAGGCGATATTCTGTCGGGCCAATGTGGATATTCGTGCCTTGAATGATCAGGCGATGGCTGCCTAAGTCGATTTGTATTCCGCAGGCCTCGAGAAGGTCGCTTTCCGGCACGCCGGATCGGCGCATCAACGCCTTGATGCGGGCAGCCAGTTCCTTCGTTGAGAAAGGCTTACTCATGTAGTGGTCGATGCCCGAGCCGAAGCTTTTGAGCACTCGTCAGTGCGTCCTTCCCGACGCGTTTGGCAAGATCCACGCCGCTCATTCCCGGGAGCATTCAATCCACGATCACCAAATCGGGCTGCTGATTGAAGAGCTTTTGCAGAGCCGACTCGACGGATTCAGCTTCTGTAAAGCGGAAACCTGCACGTGTTAGAGAAAAGTTCAGCAGCTCCCGAATTTCCGGTTCGTCCTTGACGATCAAGATATGGGTTGCGATAGATACGTTAGCTCAGTGAGGGCTGTTCGGCGTAATCAGATTGCGCGAGCATCTTACCTGATTGCGACGAATGAACGACGGCGCGATGGCCTGTGACCGAGCGCGCGACGGTATCGGAGAACCAGTGCTTGCAACAAGTCGCCAAGTTATCGGCTATTGCTCATAGATGTTGTCGCTCGTTAGCATGATCAGTCATTGAGCCGCCTTCGAACAGAAATCGCCGCGCTGCTGAGTGGGCAAAAGTGGGTGTTTCGAGAAGCGGCCGACGATAGCAACGGATAAAACGACAAACTACCGAGAGGAGAAGCGTAATGGGCGAGCAGATTAGCATCACGATGCAGGACGGATTTGAACTCGGCGCTTACCACAGCGCGCCATCGGGCCAGAGCAAGGGCGTGGTGGTGGTGATTCAAGAGATTTTTGGTGTCAATGGGCACATCCGTGAAGTGGTGGAGGGTTATGCGGAGCGAGGATATCAAGCGATTGCGCCAGCTCTATTTGACCGCATCGAACCCGATCTTCAGTTGGGTTATACCGAAGCTGACATGGGCAAGGGCATAGAACTGGCTTTCCAAGGCCTTGAAATGGCACAAACGATGAAAGATCTGCAGTCGGTTGTCGACCATGCTGCAGCGCAAGGCGCTGTGGGCGTTGTTGGCTATTGTTTTGGCGGACTACTCACTTACCTAAGCGCCTGTCAGTTGAGTGGCGTAACTGCAGCATCTAGCTACTACGGGGGTGGCATTTCAGGCGTCTTGGACAACCAACCCCAATGCCCGCTTATCATGCACTTTGGTGAGCTGGACGCGCATATTCCCATGGCGGATGTTGAAAAAATCAAGGCAGCGAATCCAAACATTCCGGTGCACGTCTATGCTGCGGACCACGGTTTCAACTGCGACCATCGAGCCAGTTACAACGAGCCGGCGGCGGGACTTGCATTAGAGCGAACGCTTGCGCACTTTGCCGAGCATCTGTGAGATAGAGACAAAAGCGGCAGAGAACTTGTCACGGCCGGGTTGTCAGACATCCGGGTGTCAACAAGGCGACATTTAACAGATGCCCGCTGGTCGAAATCTATTTCGCCCCTTGCAATTTACGAGAAAGGGTCTTTTTTCGCCTGAACGGGCGTTCGCGCGGCTATGAGTATTGACAATAACCCGTCTGTTGTTGATTCTTCGTGCCGGACAAGGCGGGGAGGACGCCATAGCTCGGGCTGCAAGGGTTTTTTCTAGGATCTCAGGGTGAATGTAGAAGGGTTTACCTGCTAGAAACTTGCCACACAGCGAGCTACGTCTCGACTTTGCTTCGGCAAAAAAACTGGCACAAGAACAACGCTTTTAGGAGCCGCTTGGAGTGGCGCCTTGGAGCAGTCCAGCCATAAAGAAACCAGGGATTCCAGTAGGAAGTACTAATGAAAAAACACATGCAAAAGCTGTCGCTAGCGCTATTGACCAGTGCGGCCGTATTCTCCGGATCGTCAGCGCTCGGTGCTACGTTGAGCGATGTTTTTCAGGCCGCGGAGCAGATGAACGCGCAAGCGAAGCGCTCGCAGGCCAAGATTAACGATCTGACAGAGGAGACGCGCCAGCTTCTGAATGAGTATAAAACAGTGCTCAAAGAGGTCGAAGGACTGCGTGTCTACAACCGACAGCTTGAAAAGCAAATTGTTAACCAAGAGAGTGAGATGGTGCAGCTCTCGCAGTCC
>PBTJ01000108.1 GCA_002726925.1 Gammaproteobacteria bacterium
GTTACTAAAAGTGCTGCCAACAACGTTGTGACTGATAGATCAGATCGTCGCTGATAGCTTCTTTTCAGAGATAATTAACCAGCATGATGGAAGCCCCTACGACGGGTAGAGTGCTTGCCGAGCTCGATGGGCATTAGCCTCTTTCCTCTACGGTGGGGTCAAAGCGCTAGCAACCCGCGTGAACTAAGATATACAACCGCTAGCAGTGCACTTGTTTTAAGGGAAAATGAATCGCTAACGAGTTGAGGGATGGCGTCAGGAATAAGGGGTTATCGCAAGTTTCAAAGGGGCTCAGCGGGCTGGGATCGACTCCAGTAAGTTCCGTGTGTAGGTGCTTTGTGGGTGATCAAAAACGGTTTTTGTGGGGCCTATTTCTTCCAGTTGCCCGGCGAACATGACCGCAACCCGATCAGATATCTGTCGAATCACGGCCAAATCGTGAGACACGAAAAGCATGGTGATGCCGTATTCCTCCTTAAGCTCAGCTAGCAGCTTGAGTATTTGTGCCTGTATGGTGACGTCTAGGGCGGACACCGGTTCGTCTGCCACGATGAATTCGGGTTTGGTCGCGATTGCTCGCCCTATGGCAATCCGCTGGCGCTGGCCACCAGAGAACTCGTGCGGGTATTTTTTCGCAAATGCACTTGCAAGTCCGACGTTATCCATCAAAGTGCGCACGGCTTTGCCCACGTCGCAGCGGTCGACCAAATTGTGCAACAGTAATGGCTCTGCCAATGTATCGAATACCGTCATTCGCGGATTTAAAGAGGAGTAGGGATCTTGGAAAATCATCTGCATTCGTCGTCGCAAGACTTTCAGGTCTGTCTTGTTGATACGATCAATGTCGATGCCATCGAAGTTAATAGCTCCTGCGGTTATCTTGACAAGTCTTAGCAATGAGCGGCCGAGGGTCGATTTACCGCTGCCTGACTCCCCGACAAGACCTAACACTTCTCGTTTGTTTATTGAAAATGTTACATCGTTGACCGCACGCACGGGTTGAGTCCGGTCGTTTGAATAAAACCAGGTCTTTAACCCAGTAACGCGGAGCAGCTCCGAGGTTTTAGCTTCATAATTTTGTGGCGCCCCATTGGGTACAGAGGCTAATAGTTTTTTTGTGTACGGATGCTCAGGGCGTTGAAGGACTGTTTGCGCGCGCCCGCTTTCCACTGCTAGGCCTTTTTCCATAACTAAGATTTCGTCTGCAATCTCTGCCACTACCGCCAGATCATGACTGATAAATAGCACGCCAATGCCGCGACTGGCTTGTAGTGACTTAATGAGTTCAAGAATCTGTGCCTGTATAGTGACATCTAGCGCTGTTGTAGGTTCATCAGCGATCAATAGCTTGGGTTCGTTGATCAGTGCCATTGCTATCATTACACGCTGTCTCATCCCCCCCGAAAATTCGAAGGGGTAGGCAAGCATCGCCTGTTCTGGTTCTTGCAGCCCGACTTCCTCCAGCAGCTCTATCGAGCGCGCTCTCGCCTGCTTTTTCGAAAGACTGGTATGTAGAAGTAGGGGCTCTGTGAGTTGCTCACCGATACGCAGGAACGGATTCAAAGAGGTCATAGGGTCTTGAAAAATCATACCGATCTGCGCGCCCCTCACCCGCCGCAGTTCGCGTTGCGAGAGGGTTAACAAGTTCTGGCCAGCAAACCAAGCCTCGCCACCGTCAATGCGGCCCGGGGGTGTCGGGATCAAACCAAGTAAGGCATAGCACAGCACTGATTTGCCAGAGCCACTCTCACCAATGATTGCCGTAAGTGCGTTTTCCCTAACGTCCAAACTTACCGACTGCACTGCTTGTAGCGTGCCGTTTCTAGTCACAAAGCTGACGCTCAAATCTTTTACGGCAAGAAGGCTCATTTATTAATCCTTGGAACCGCGAACGTCTAACGCATCGCGCATGCCGTCGCCTAGGAAATTCAACGCGAACAGCGTCAAGGTCAGAGCACTCCCTGGAAATACGAGTAGCCACGGATATTCTTCCATTGTTTCAGCGCCGTAACTGATCAGCAGACCCCATGAAGTTGCTGGTGGTTGAATACCAAGGCCAAGGAAGCTCAGAAAAGCTTCCAGCAGCATAACGCTGGGAATAGTCAGGGTGGTATATACGATCATCGGCCCAACCGCGTTGGGAATAATATGTCTGTAAAGAATGACGAGAGGTGACAAGCCAATTGAGGTTGCGGCTTCTACGAATTCTTTTTGTTTTATTGATTGCACCTGGGTGCGCATGATGCGGGCCATGGTCAACCACTCTACAGCGCCTATGGCAAGAAACAGTAATATTATATTTCGGCCGAAGACGACCATCAGTAAGATGATGAATATCATAAATGGCAGCGCGTAGAGCACATCGACAAACCGCATCATGATGGCGTCGATACGGCCGCCGCAATAACCAGCAATTGCGCCCCAGCTAACACCAATAACCAGTGCAACAATAGTTGCGATAAAGCCTACTGCGAGGGAAATTCTGCCGCCATAGAGGATTTGGGTGAGCACATCGCGGCCAAAAATATCGGTACCCAGCCAATGGTTTGCGCAAGGCGGGATGGCGCCAAGATCTAGATTCTGAGAGTCGTATTCGTAGGGCGCAATCCATGGCGCCAAAGACGTGGTGAGGACCACAAGGATCAGAAAGCCAGCGCCGATAACCGCTAGGCGATTTTTTTGCAGTCGCAACCATGCGTCTCGCCACAGCGACGAGCCCTCGAGATTCCCGTCAACATTGTGTTCGGGGTGATAGGACATTAATTCGCCTTTTTGAACTGAGTGCGCAGGCGGGGATCCATCCAGGCAGCTAGGACATCACTGACAAGATTAAATAGCACGATCAAAACAGACAGGAAGACCGTGGTACCCAAAATCATTGTGTAGTCTCTGTTGAATGCCGCCTGAACGTAGAAACGGCCTAGGCCAGGAATTTGAAAAATGGTCTCCACAACGAAAGATCCTGCTATCAACCCTGCAAAGGCGGGTCCCAAGAACGCCATCACAGGTATCAGACCACCTCGTAACGCGTGTTTGACAATAATTCGAGAGTCCGAGGCGCCTTTGGCCCGAGCGGTCCTTATATAGTCTTGCGAAAGAATCTCTAACATGCCAGCTCGACTCAGTCTTGCAATATACGCAGCGTAGGCGGACCCAAGGGTGATGGCGGGTAAAACTTTGTCGCCTGGTAAGTCTCCCCAGCCTGAGATGGGCAACCATTCTAAGTAGATCCCAAAAACCAGTATGAGCAGTGGCCCAAGTAAAAAAGAGGGCATACAGATGCCGATCATGGCCAGACTCATCGGCACGTAATCTTGCCNAGTGTTTGGGCGCAATGCCGCAAATACGCCGGCAAGAACGCCTGTTAATAGCGCAAAACAAAGCGCATAAAGCCCCAATTCGGCGGTAACCGGCAAGCCGCTGGCAAGAATTTCGTTGACACNGCGTCCAGGGTATTTGAAAGATGGTCCGAGGTCGCCCNCCACTAAATCTGAAAGATAAGCAAAATATTGATCAGACAAAGGCACATCAAGCCGGTATTGCGCTTCGAGGGCTTTTTTTACCTCGGGTAAAACGGCTTTTTCGCTATCAAAAGGTCCGCCCGGAGCTGCGCGCACCAAAAAAAACGTCACGGTGATGACAGCCAGAATGACCGGAATCGCTTGGGCCATGCGTAGCAGCGTGAATTTGAGCATGCTACTCGTTTGAAAGTTCGAGGCGCTGGCTTGCGTCCAAGCTGACGTATTTAAAATTGAGCGAATCCATCAGGTTCGGATACATACCTCGCACGCTTGGGTGGATCAGGTGTTTGCTGGTATAGGTATAAAAAGGAATTATTGGCATTTCCTGCATCATCATAGTTTCCGCTTGGAACAACAATTGATAGCGGTCCTCGCGGGAAGAGGCATTTGGGGCTTGATTTAGAATGATGTCGTCGAATTCTTGATTGGCGTACCCGGTGTTGTTGTTGCCGCCGTTGGCGAGGAACAAATCAAGGAAGTTATTAGCGTCTACGTAATCTCCTATCCAGCCGCGTCGGGCTACTTGGAATTCTCCTTGGGACACGGTGTTGAGATAAACCTTCCATTCCTGGTTGGTAATNGAGACATCAATGCCCAATTCNTCCTTCCACATATTTTGGACGGCGACGGCGATTTTACGATGGTCATCTTGGGTGTTGTAGGTGATTTCAAGCCCAGGCCATNCGGCGCCGCCTGGATAACCCGCCTCTGCAAGCAATTCCCGCGCCTTTTGCGGATCGTGTGAAAACAGCCTCGGCGGATTGTAGCCCAGAGTGTCCGTCGGTGTGATGCTGTAGGCTGGAATCGCTGTGCCGCGAAGCACTGTGCGNGTGAGCTTTNCCCGATCGATGGCGTAAGACAGTGCTTTGCGCACCCGCACGTCATCCAACGGTGGCTTTTTTGTGTTCAGCAAATAGTAATAGGTGCCAAGGTAAGGGGCTTGCACGTACGGGGAGTTTTCGAGGGCGCTATAGCTGGCGATTTTCTCAATGGGTACACCCTGAGTTACGTGTAGNTGTTCGGAGCGAAACATTCTTTCTTCGCTTACCGAATTTTCCGTCGGGTAAAAATATATCCCTTCGAGTGCAACCTTAGATTCGTCCCAGTAGTGCGGGTTCTTTTCGACTTTGATTTGCCGATTGATGGACCATTCTTTCAGCTTGAAAGCTCCGTTACTGACCATGTTTTCGACCCGGGTCCACGGTGTGAACCGATCGCTCATTGCTCCGAATTTGAGAACAGTTTCTGGATGCACTGCGAAGGTACTGTAGTGATCCATAAGTTGCAGGAAATACGGTGTTGGCGCATTCAAGGTAACCTGCAATGTATTGTCATCAATGCTTTTAATGCCGACTTCGGCGAAGTCTTTGATTTTGCCAGCTGCGAATTGCTCTGCGTTGACGACGGGAAAGAGCATGTAGGCGTATAGAGACCCGGTTTTAGGGTGCAAGGCGCGCTGCCAGGACCAGACGTAGTCTGATGCCGTGATCGCCTCGCCATTGCTCCATTTCGCAAGTGGATTGATAAAAAATGTATACGTCCTGCCGTCTTTTGAAACTTCCCACCGCTCTGCGACTCCCGGTTCTGGTTCCAAGGTGATGGGATTCTTGACAGCAAGGCCCTCAAAGAGTGCCCGCAATATATGGTTTTCGGGAACGCCGGTGACGAGGTGTGGGTCAAGGCCTTGGGGCTCGGCGCCGTTGCCGTAATGCAGGTAGCCCTCCAGGTTGCCAGTAACTACATTTTTCTCCCCGCTGCTGCACGCCATTAAAGTCAGGCCTAGGAGTGTCAAGAAAGCCGTCGAGAAAGAGGTTCGCATAATCATTGCTTGATGGTCGTCGTTTAACTGGTTTGCCGGAGCAAGTTGCTCACCACGCGCTCCAGGTGCATTAGCGAGTTACATTCTTCGACTTGGTGGGAATAGGCGCCGTATTTGCGCATTTCTGAATCCCCGGTATTCCAGGCGAGCTTGGCCTCAGGGTTTAACCAAATGACGCGCTTCGACCGGTCATAGAGTTCTCGCAGTACCTCGGCATGGGCTTCGCCGTGATTGTTCCGAGCGTCTCCTAAAATAATGATGGTGGTGCGGTTATCTACGTCATCAAGGCATAGCTTTTTGAAGTCCAGCAGAGCTTGCCCGTAGTCGGTGGAGCCGCCGCTGTAGTCGTGTAGTACCTTAGCGATGGCGTCTTCAATCTTGTTGCGATTAAACAGCTCGGTCACTTCAGCCAAATCTGATGAGAAGGCAAAGCTGCGCACCTTGGGCATGACCTCGTCCATGCTGTAAAGAAACATCAGCATGAAGCGAGCGTAATTTGCGACCGACCCTGAGACGTCGCAAATGGCAAAGACTTTAGGGCGGTCGACCTTAACCGACTTCCAGTACAGATCAAAAATAGCGCCGTCATAGGACATGTTGTTGCGCAGAGTTTTGGGCACGTTGAGCTGGCCGCGCTTAAAGACCTTGCGGCGACGGCTGTGCAGGGTGCTCAGCTTTTTCGCCATCTTGTACACCATCTCCTGAATCAGGCGAAAGTTACGGTGCTCAACGTTGGATAGTTTTACCGAACGGAGCATCTCTTCCCGTAGTCGCTTGCCTGAGACATCGGCGTTGAGCATGAATTGCTGCTCAACATAGTCGCGCACCTGCTCGCGCAGGAAATCACGTCGCTGCTTGAGCTGCTGACCAAGGCGCCTGGCCGGCACGCGCGAGTCCGTGCGCAAATCGCTGATTTCCCGATTGAGATCCGGCAGACCCATATGGTCCATGATGCGCCGCGCGTATAAGCCTTTTTGCGTGAAAATTTGAATTTCTCGTACATTGATGGCCTCGCCGGCTTCCGCCATGGATTGAGCCAGTTCGACGCGTGAGTTGGCCATCAGAAGTTTGCCCAGTGGTGAATGGGCGTCGGTGATCTCGCCGGGGCCTAAATCTGCTTCTTCTTCCTCTTCAAAGAGATTGTTTTGCTTTGCCTTAGATTTAGATTTTTTCTTACCGCGGTTTTGATTTTGCGGATCACCGCCGGCGCCGCCGCCTTCACCATCGCCCCCTTCATCGCTCTCCTCGCCTTCTTGTTCACCTGCGCTGCTGCTGTCGCCGGCAGTCTCACCCCGCACGTCTTGGAATTGAAAGAAACTGTCAAAGCAGGCGTCGAAGGTACTTTTTTCGTCGGCAGTTTTAGGCAGCGCGAGCGACAGTGAGCGTTTGAGATGCGCTTTGTCCTCATAGCCAACCAGTTCGACCACGCTCATGGCGTCCAGGGTCTCTGCTGTGGACACACGCACCTCGGCATTGCGCAGGGCGCGAATGAAATTGCTGATGGTGCGTTCAACGCCCATGGCAGCTACTTAGCGACCTTGGCGGTAATGGCGGCGACCTCGCCTTTGACGTTATCGATGTCTTCCTGAAATTTTAAGATCACATTCAGCGTGTCTCGAACCATCTTGGCATCCAGCGCGTCGGCATGCAGAAGTAACAGTGTTCTGGCCCAGTCGATGGTCTCGGAAATAGCCGGCATCTTTTTCAAATCCAGTCCACGCAGCTCGTGTATAAAGGCGACGAGTTGTTGCTGCAGCGCTGGCGGAATCTCAGGTACCCGTGCCGCAACAATGCGCTGCTCAATATCTACATCTGGAAACGGTATGTACAGATGCAGGCAGCGCCGCTTCAACGCATCTGAGATTTCCCGAGTGTTGTTTGAGGTTAAGAATACGAGCGGCGGCTCGGCGACGGCCTTAATGGTACCGATCTCCGGTATCGATAGCTGATAGTCCGATAGAATTTCCAGTAGTAACGATTCGAACTCGTGGTCGGCCTTGTCGATTTCGTCAATCAGCAAAATACAGCCGTCTTCTTCCTTAATAGCTTTCATCAAGGGGCGAGGCTCGAGGAACTCTTCCGAGAAAAAGATGTCGCCGAATTTGTGCAGTTGCTCTACCGATTCGCGAAAACCTTGTGCGTCGCCAAGTACTTCGCCTAGCGCTTCTTTGAGGACTTGGGTATAGAGCAATTGCTTGCCGTATTTCCATTCGTAGATGGCCTTAGATTCGTCGAGACCCTCGTAGCACTGTAGGCGAATCAAGGGCAGGGCAAACATTTCGGCGGCGGTTTTCGCCAGTTCCGTCTTGCCCACTCCGGGTGGACCCTCAATCAATATCGGTTTTCGCAGCTGATAGGCTAGAAAAACGGCCGTCGCTATTTCTTCGCTGCAGATATAGCGGTGTGCCTCGAAAGACGCCTGTAGCGACCCGACAGATGCCGCCAGTTTTTCGATATCCCCCATGACGATCCTTTCTTGTTACTAGTGCTCGTTAATCGTGCGTTGTGAATGTTGCTTGGCTATCGCCCTAGGGAAGGGCATTGAAACCGGTCCGCTGCTGAGGCGGTGTGAGTTGCAAGTGCCGCAAAGCAAAGCCACGGATTATCCATTTGCAGCGGGCTGTTGTACACCGAGGCGATACTTGTGCTGGGGCGGGTAGCGTGTTTAGGCGCCCGATGCTCAAAGATTTAGGTGCTGAATGATTTTGCCCAGAGCGCTGTCCATGTTTTCGCTGCCTACTTCCACCGTGATCTCAGCGTACTGTTCGTACAGGGGAATGCGTTCAGCCTGCACATCGGCCAGGGTTTGCCCGCTTGGCGCCGCGATGCCGCGTTCGTCCATGCTGGCAATGCGCTGATCAAGCACGTCGAGCGCGCACTTTAGGTAGACCACGCGTCCGTTCGCCCTAAGGTGTTGCATGGCCGCTTGGCTATAAACCGCACTGCCACCGGTGGCGATGACGGTGCCCGCATGGTCGAGTGCGCAGATGACTTCGGCTTCCAGCTGCCGCAGTGCCTCATAACCGCGACTGGCCAGATAGCTGCCAAGCGTCATGCCCGCTTGGCGCTGTATCACTAAGTCGGTGTCGATGAAATCGTGACCAATGGCCTTAGCCAGCAGCACTCCAAGGGTGCTTTTACCCGCACCGGGCATGCCGATAAGAACGACATTATGTGCTGGCGTGAGCATCACGGATTAGCTGAAGTAGGCGTACAAGGCGATCTGGAAAAAAATCAGGCCAGTCGCCCATAAGCGTAAATCGCGCCAGCTCTGATTTTCGTATTCTGCTGGTACGACAGCAGACTTGGGAATACTCCAAACGCCCACACCAAGCGCGAGAAATAGAGCGATGGAAATGTAATTCGCCCAAACGACAGGTAGCTCCATGTTAAAAAACCTCCAACATGTTGTTTGGAGCGCGTTGCTAACGCGCACTCCATGGTGAGTAGGTGAGCGTTTTCAGGTGCTCCGCGCTATGCGGCTGGGTAAACCCACTGATGATCCACAGAGTAGGTAGGGCATAGCAAAACGTGAAGAACGCCACATACAACATGTTGAGTTCGATCACCCAAGACAATATGCCGGCCAACGCCACACCGCTGACCAAGGTGATGATGCCGCCGGTGCCGGTGGCGCGTTTGCTCAGAGCGCCCAGTAACAACAGCGCGAGCATTGGACCTTGGAACAACGATAGCAATGACTGCAAGAAGTTGAAGATACCGCCCAGATTGCCAATGTAGGGAGCAATGGACATGGCGCTGAGCAGTAACCCAAGAGTGAGTAGACGCCCAATCTTGAGGTCTGCGTCAGGATTGTGGTTCTTGATGAGTACGTGGCGAATGTCTCGGGTGATCATCAGGGCGGTGGAGTTAATGCTGGAGTCGATAGACGACTGTAATGCAGCAATGATGGCAACGAACATCAACCCCGAGACGCCGACCGGCAGTACGTTTTTGATGACCCAAGGCAGAGCCATGTCCGGGTATTCGATTTCCGCCATCATCACCAGCGCGAGCAGACCTGGGAAGACAATAAGCAGCGGCACGAAGGTTTTTGCTAACGCAGCGAACATCATGCCCGCGCCGGCATCCCACTGGGTTCTGGCACCCAGCGTGCGCTGCAAGATTGCTTGGCTGCCTATCCAGTAGGCTGGCGACAGCACTAAGCCAAGTCCGAGAATGACGCCATGCCAAGGATAGCTCTCGTGATCGGCAGGCAGGTAAGCGCTGAGGTGGGTTGGATTTTCAGCGGTTAACTTGCTGATAAAACGTTCCGTGCCGCCGGCATCACTGATGCCAATCGCAACAATAATCAAACCGCAGACAAACATAATGCAGACTTGGATACTGTCCGTAATGGCCACCGCCCCTAAACCTCCAGCCACACTGTATAAACCCACTACGGTGCCTGAGACTAATATGCCGAGCCAGATCGGCCAGCCAATAAAGGTTTGCAGCGTGATAGCCAGCGCCCACATGGCAACCCCCATGGCAAAAACTGACATAACGACGACGATGCTTGCTGCCACTACACGCACGGCTTGGTTGTAGCGCAGACCTAAGTATTCAGCGATGGAGTAAACGCCCGCTCGCCAGTATAGGGGTATGAAGATCAGTGCGGCGATGATCATGGCGGGAATGGCGCCGATCCATTCGAAGTTGGCCTGAGCGATACCAATGCTGTAGGCGTTGCCAGAAGCCCCGATATAGCCGTTGGTATCAACGTTTGTGCCAATGATCGACAATCCAATCACCCACCAGGCCAGCGAACGGCCGGCAAGAAAAAAGTCTTTGGCGGTTTTCACTCGCTGGCTAAAACGGATACCGACGTACGTTATCAGTGCGACGTAGGCGACGACGACGGCAAGATCTAGTGGATGCAATGTACTCTCCCTCTACCGCCGCATGGTCACACAAAACCCGAGGAGGCGCCTAGTGGGCTCGGTTTGGCGTCGCGTTAAATCCGCGGCTTAGCCAAAAGGAATGATCGATAGACCCATAGTGCTGGGCTGGGAGTTGTCATCCCTCGAGCAATTTCAAGGCCAAACTCGAAGGCTTCGGAGATCTGGCTTTTCTCTGGCGACAGCGACGTAGCTTTGATGCAGGGGCGATGCATGCCCGCCAATCGGAGTGTCTTCAGGCTGAGGCTTTTAGAAAGCGTGCATTCATCTGCAGATAGCCGTTTTCATTTGGATGTTGCGCCCAGATTGCTTTCCATTCCGGCGAGGACATGGTCTCGCCGAAGCGTGCGCGACGATCTTCGATACTGTCCCAGCGGATAATCCACGTGACATTGGGTTGGCCATTTGAAGACACCTGCGGACTGCTGCCGCTGACCTCCGCTTCGATACCGCAGTCCATCCAAAAGTCGATAACGTCAAGGTTGGCCTTCAGCCAGGGCACGGCCATTTCATTTGCCCACTGTTTGTAGGCCTCAAAGCTGGCCGCTTCGATGGTGTAGTCGCGAATTTCGACGATAGCGTTAGACATATCTGCTCCTTAACTGAGATTTATGCGCGGTTTTTAGGGACCGTCGCCGTAAGCAAGTTCCAGCATCTCGATGACCTCTCGAATCTGCTCGCTCCAAAACCATGCCAAGGTTGTTAGCACAATGACACAGAAAACTACGGCGATACTCTGTCGATGCTTGTTGTTGGACGGATCTTGCTCGACGTTGTCATTCATAGCGGTACGCATCCCCAATCAAGAAAAGCCGATCCAGCGACCCGAGGCGGCGACGGTGAACCAAATGGCGATCGATGTCACCGCCATCAGTTTTAGCACGCTGGGTTTGATCGCGCTGTGCGAACCGCTCAATAGCGGGCGGCGGACAAAGTAGAAAAATACGACGCCCACGGCAAGGGCTGTCATCTTGGCCCAGAACATCTCGCTATAATACAGCTTCAGCGAGACCGCCGAACTCATAAAAATTCCGCTGACCACCATGGTAGCTAGGCCAATGCCAAACCACTTGTGGGTACTTTCAATGACGACCTCTGATGGTGTGTCCTTCATCACAACATTGAGTAGTCGCAGATCGCCAACCAGCACCATGCCGCCAAGGATAGACATGCCCAGCAGATGAAACATTTGCACTACCGCAAAAACACCCCCATAGGCCTTGGCAATATCCGCCAGCAGCGAGGTGTCTAACCAGTCAAAGAGCGGATACAGATCCATCTACGAAGCCTCTTTGCTGAGCGTTTGATGCGCGGTTAACGAGCGCTCTCGACATAGGCTACTCACTTGCAAGCGCCGCCATTTCATCCACACAGCCTGCTGCCCAGTACATGGCGTAGGGCAACTCTTTATGGCAATCAAACCAGTCGTAAGCAATGGTGCGTCCGGTAACCACCACACCTGCCCAAAGCAATATCGAGGCAGCGGCGCCCATACGTATATGCCTGGGTGGCTTGGGGTCAGTATCCCAGCTTCCTACCGAGGCCTGCATACGCGCGCGAAACGCAAAGGCGTTGATGGCTGCAAAGACAAACAGCATGATCTTGATGCGGAACCACAGGCTTTGGGTAGTGCGAACGGGTATCGCGTAATAGAGCAAAACACCGGTAATCACCATCAGGGCCAGACCGATCATCATGGGTCTGTCGAGACGCTCGGCGATCACCGATGCGCGAACATTGGGGAACGCCAGTCCAAGCATGCGCAGATCGATGACGAAGAGCATGCCGAGAAACACCATAAGGGTGAGCACATGGGTGGTTTCTATCCATGCATAGAGATATATGCTCTCGTGAATCTGGGTGCTCCAGTTTTGTGCATCCAGAAAACGCGCCAAACTCAAAAGCCATTCATTCAACATGCTGCTGTGACAGTCCTCGTCCGTGTTGGTGCGCTTAAAGTTATCGCATGGCGCCAGGCATACCCCCATCGATGACCATGGTTTGGCCAGTGATCGATGTGGATTGTACGAAGGCCAACGTTTGGTTGGCGATGTCTTCTGCTTGGCCGACGCGTCCTAGCACTGCTGTTTGGCGTGCACCCTCTGCCACGTTATCGGGTAAGCGCGCGGCCATACGGGTGTTTTCTACCAAGCCTGGCGCAATACAGTTTACGGCCACTTCCGGTGACATAGCCACTGCCAGACAGCGAGTAAGGTGATTCAAACCCGCTTTGCTGGACGAGTAAGCAATGCTACTGCTGCCAGGACTGATGCCGCCCGCCGAGGAGATGTTGACGATGTGACCGCCATCGCCCGCTTTAAGCAATTTGGCGGCTGCTCGCGCGAGCAAGAAAGGCGCGCGCAAATTGGTCTCCATAACGCGATCCCAAATGTCTGCGGTGAGATCGTCGAGGCGCCGAAAAGGAATGCCGATGTTCCACGCCGCGTTGTTGACCAAGACATCGAGGTGGCCGTAGCGCTCGTCAATGTTTGAAATGATCGCCTCAATGGCTGTAGGGTCGCGCTGATCGAGCTGCATCGCTTCTGCGCTGCCACCGACATCGATAATCGCGGCGACGGTTTGCGCGGCAGCATCTGCCGCCCCGACGTAGGTGCCGATTACATGCCAACCATGACCACCCAATGTCTTAGCGATGGCCCCACCGATATCACCGGACGCGCCGGTCACTAGGGCAACTGGGATTGTACTCATTATCCTCTCCGATCTGATTGTGCAGCAAAAAAGCAGTAGCAATTGTGAGCTAATTTGCCGGCTCGAGCTAATGGGTGGTGGTGTGTGTTCTTTCTCGTTAACGTCCCGGATTTACAGCGAGGGGCTGGAACAACCATGTCTGACAATCTCCCACTCAGAGGCATTCGCGTATTAGATCTCACCCAAGTGTTTGCTGGGCCGTATTGCACCTATCAACTGGCCCTGCTGGGTGCGCAGGTCATCAAGGTGGAGCCGCCGGGAGGCGAAATGACTCGCTATGGTGGGGCATTACCGGAGCTATCCAAGCAGGGTTTGGGTCTCAGCTTTTGTACCCAAAACGCACAAAAGCACTGTGTGGAACTTGATCTGAAAGATCCGCAGCAATTGGCCAAGGTGCTTAGCCTGGTCGCAGAAGCCGATGTTTTTGTGCAAAATTTTCGACCTGGGGTCGCGCGGCGGTTGGGTCTTGGTGAAGATGTGCTGGCCGAGGTGAATTCGCGGTTAGTGTACTGCTCGATTTCTGCCTACGGCGATGTGGGTCCTATTGGCCACCGGCCCGCCTACGACCACGTGGTTCAGGCCATGAGCGGCATCATGTGTACCACCGGTACGAACGCCATGGGGCCGGTTAAGGTGGGCGCTCCCTACATCGATTACGCCACTGGGTTAAACGCGGCGTTCGCGGTCATGGCCGGCCTGCGTCAGCGCGACCAAAGCGGCGAGTTTCAGCACGTTGATGTAGCCATGCTCGATACCGCCATGACAATGATGGCGAACAATTTGGTCACGGTTGCCTCAACTGGCGATGACCTGCCCAAGTTAGGTAACGAGGCGGCCAGTCGCGCACCATCGTCGGGCTGCTTTGCGACCCAAGACGGCAGTTTGCTGATGCTGGCCGCGAATAACGAACGACAGTTCCAAGACCTGTGCGCGGTGCTAGGGCATCCCGAGTGGACCAATGATCCGCGCTGGGCGAACCCGATGTTGCGAAGTGCCAACCAGGAAGCGTTACGCGGGTTGTTTGAAGACGAGTTTTTATCGAAACCTGCTACCAAATGGGAGGCACTACTTGACAAAGCCGGCGTGCCAGCGAGCCGAGTGCGTACGTTGAGTGAGACCCTCGCTGAGGGTCAGCTACAGGCGAGAGGTATGTTGCAAAGCCTGCCTGTGGGGGCCGAGCAAATTGAGGTTTCGCTGCCTGGCGTTGGCTTTCGCATGAATGGCCAATCTCTGGTGCCAGACAGCGCCCCCCGTCGCGCTGGGGCTGACATGCCCCATTGGCAAGACTGAGGGCTAGCAGTTAGCCGCGGCCTGATTGTTTTTGCGCCCATCCAACGACAACGCTTGGGTGCCTGGGCCGGCGGCGAGTGCCAGCAGACCTGCCATGATCGCCAGGTTCTTGACGAAATTTTGTGTCTCGTGGGCTTGGCTGAGACCTTCGTAAACGTTCCAGAAATCGTGCATGAACAAATTGATCGCAAGCGTCATGCCCGCCAGCATCAGCGCCATGGCGCGAGTCTGCCAACCTAAGATCAAGGCGGCACCGCCACCGATTTGCAGCACGATGGTTATGGGCAGCAACATCGCTGCTAGTGGGACACCATGCTCGATCATGTACAGGGTCGTGCCATCAAACCCAGTGATCTTACTGATGCCGGGCAATACGAAATAAAGCCCGAGTAAAAAGCGACCGGTGACGCCAAGCACCGGTCGGATGGGTTTGAGTAGTTTGTGGATTGAAGTCTTCTAGGCAGAAGGGCGGCTATCGCCAACCGGCGCGATCAAATATCCGCACGGCTTCAGCTTGTCGCTGGCCAAGCACGACCGCATTGATGGCGTCTTCGGTGAAATCGCCCAAGCTAGCAACCGGGCCCGATGTGGGACCGACGATGGGGTATTCGTTGTTGCCCTCAGCGAAGAGTTTCTGTGCGAAGTCGCTGGTGAGGTACTCGAGAAACTTGATGGCATTGTCTTTGTTCGGCGCGTAGCGAGTGATACCAGCGCCACTGATGTTGACGTGGGCGCCGCGATCATCTTGATTGGGGAACACGACAGTCAGGGCGTCTGTGATGGCCCTGTTCTTTGGATCATCGGATCCAATCAGTCGGCCAAGGTAGTAGGTGTTGGCAACGGTGACGCCGCATTCGCCAGAGGCTACCGCACGCAGTTGGGCGGTATCGTTGCCTTGAGGTGTGCGCCCGAAGTTTTTCACGACTCCGCTTGCCCAGGCTTCTGCAGCCGCCTCTCCAGCGCTCTCGATGATCGAACTCATCAGCGACAAATTATAAATATTTGATGAGGAGCGCATGCATACAGAACCGGTCAGCGATGGGTTGGCCAAGTCTTCATAGCGATTTACGTCCATCGGCAGGCCAGCGGCCTTATTATAGGCGATGGCGCGAACACGCTTAGATAGGCCGAACCATAGGCCGTTGGGGTCCTTGAGGTTGGTAGGCACGCGTTGGTCTAAAAGTTCGCTCTCAACGCTCTGGAATATATCTTTTTCGCTCGCCCGCCAAAGTCGCCCCGCGTCCACGGTAATCATCATATCTGCTTGGGAAAATTCGCCTTCGTTGACGATGCGCTCAATGAGCGCATCGCTGCCGCCTTCAATGAGATTGACCTCGATGCCGGTTTGGCGCGTGAATTCCTCGTACAGGGCCATATCTGTGTCGTAGTGCCGGGCGGAGTAGACGTTGACCACTTCCTGCGCGACGAGTGTCGATGGCCAAACGCTCGCTAGGGTCAGGGTGAGTAAGGCTGCTAGCCGTCCTAACGGCGTAAACCCGTGCCGGCGCATTGCCAAACTTAGCGTTTCTTTCATGAAGTTCTCCCAGCAAGCCCTTGGCTAGGGCAGACGTTTGGTTGCTCGATTAGCACAAGCTCTCGCGCTTGAGGGCCTTCTAAATGAGAATAATTATCAACTATAAAGGATGGCGTCGGCATCCGTAAAGCTCAGTGCAACCAGACCACCCGTTTGAACCTGTGATTCGTGATCCAGTACGAATCGCAGCTGTTGATCTTCGTGTTTAACCAAGGCGGTCCAGTGCATGCCATCGAAACGAATATCTTCCACGGCAGCACGCGCGGCTGGCGCTGTCACTTCTTCGGCGATGCTCACGCTGCTGCCGCGCACGCCCAAGGTAACCGCCTGTCCGTTGGTAAGAGCTGCTGCGCCCCTGACTCTATCGGTAGCAAGCTTACCGAATGCGGTGGCAATGTAGTCGCCAGCAACCCTGCCGCGCAGGGTTTGCAAGCCTGCAATGGTCTCCGCTACGAAGCGATGTGCAGGTTGCCTCCATAGCGCCTCTGGCCTGTCAAACTGTACCGTCTCGCCCTCGACTAGCGCCAAAATTCGGTCGGCCATCGCCATGGCTTCTTCAGGGTCGTGGGTGACCATAATTGTCGTCGTGCCTGCCTGCTTTAGTTCTTGTCGAGCGTCCTGTCTGAGCTGGCGCCGCAGCGGGGTATCGACGCTGGCAAAGGGTTCATCCAGCAACATCACTCTGGGCCTTGGCGCGAGGGCGCGAATCAGTGCAATGCGCTGCTGTTGACCGCCGGAAAGCGTGTGTGGATATCGCTGGGCGAGTGCAGCAAGGCCGACCCTCTCGAGCAACTGGCCGACGATCTGATCGCGTTGTGCTGCGGCAAGGCGGCCCAAACCGAACGCCACGTTTTGCGCCACGGTCAGATGCGGAAACAGCGCATGGTCCTGGAATACCAGGCCAATGGGTCGTTGTTCTGGCGGGGGGCTATGCGCTGAATTCGCCATGAGCGCAGTATCGAGCGTGATGTCGCCGCTCTGCATGGGCTCCAGCCCAGCGATGATGCGCAGCAAGGTGCTTTTGCCACTGCCCGAGGGGCCCAGGATGCACAGAATCTCGCCGTCTTGAAGCGACAGCGAAATATCGGCTAGTACCCGATGTTGACCAAAGTGATGGCTGACGGAGTTTAGTTGAATACTCATGACGCAGCAGGTAATTGAACGCGGCCAATACTGCCCCATCGCGAAGACTAAGCCTATTCCTGTATCGGCGCCTACTGGTGTGGGTGCTTGCTGTGTCGAACAGCCAAGCGACTCGGTATAGTGCTGGCCTATGCTGACCAGCCGAACGAATTCACCGTCGTGGCTTATCGTTACGCTGTTGATCGCAGTGCCGATAGCGCTACCCATTATCGTGCTGATTGGCGCCGCGCTGGCGCCCGGTGGTGATAGCTGGGTGCATACGCGCGACACGGTACTTGGTCTTTACTTTGGCAATACCGTGCTGCTTATGGTGCTGGTTGCGCTGATTGCGTTAAGCATCGGTATTACCACTGCCTGGCTTACCGCTCAGTATGAATTTCCTCTGCGAAGACTGCTTATTCCGGCCCTTGCGTTACCGTTGGCCGCGCCGGCCTACGTGATCGGCTATGTCTATGCGGACTTGTTGGAGTTTGCGGGGCCAGTCCAGACCCTACTCAGACAATGGTTTGATTCGCCAAGCAATACGGCCCTGCTACCCAACGTGCGCAGTCTGCCCGGCGCATCTCTGGTGATGGCATTGGTGCTGTATCCCTACATTTACCTGCTCGCGCGAGGCAGTTTTGTACAGCAATCTGGTGCGCTTCACGAAGCGGCGCGTGCACTTGGGGCCTCGCGGTTGACGGTTTTTTGGCGCGTGGGTTTGCCGGTGGCTCGGCCGGCGTTGATGGGTGGTTTGGCCCTAGTGCTGATGGAGACCGTGGCGGATTATGGTGTTGTAGAGCACTACGGTGTTCCCACACTGAC
>PBTJ01000109.1 GCA_002726925.1 Gammaproteobacteria bacterium
GTTTCCGTTCCGTTCCAGATGTCCGCCATCAGTCGAATGCTGACGGGCGCATTTTTCCTACAATCAGTCTGCGAAAATTTTGTTAACGCGCCCACCACTTGAGCGGCGTTCTGGGTTGAGAACGATACGATTGACGTCACTGCATTTTGCGGCGATGTATGGTCGTCTGCTTGAGCAAAGATGGAAGTGAGNGCTGCCCCTGCAAGCANGCAGAAAAGGCTGAGTTTTTTAATCATTTTATTATCTCTTTTGTTGATGGGTGGCAGAGCGCGTCTCGTGCCCACAAAACGCCCTCTCCAGTGCCCTTTATAACGCAAAAAGAGAAATTCGTAACTNTACTGATTTGATCCGGCAGAGTGCCTGTCGTTGCACATGCTAGGCGTATAATCGAAAGCNGCGCTTAAGCGTGAGCACGCACCTAAGGCGGCGGCAAGGTTTGAGCGAATTTCGAGCACNTAATCGTTNTAGCGCAAAAACNCTCTCCGAACACGGCCTTAGAGCGCTTGGCATCAGNAATTCNCTACGAAATTCTCCGGATAGAATCTTTGTGCCTCTCAATTAGTGTTGCGCTAGTGCNCGCGCGCGCTAACAAAAATGCGCAAACGGCNCCAACTGGGCCAGCTCCAGAAATAATTATGTTAGGCGATGTTGTGNTACGCANAGCAGCTCAATCCTTTGCAGTGACTTGCCTTAGCGTTTTGCAGAGAGTGGAAAAAGGTACCAAGCTTTGCGCGCCGAGTAGCGTGAGGATCGCTATGAAGACAGCTATCGGAANCGCATCGGTATCGGTNGAGCCGAGAGTATTTGGCGACAATCGATAATAGGCGNCCTNNATTAGGGTAGGTTCGCTGGTTCGACAGATATCGTTTTGGGCCTAGATTGATTGAAAAAAATATCCGCTGTGGNGCTTCGATATTTGCTCTAGGACAGTCGATAAATCCTCTCGGCGGTCGCGTAAAACATCGCATGCTGCTCCGCATCGGAATAACTNACTGCGATTTTTTTCATGGCGTTCCAATAAACGTTGTAAGAAAGCGAAAGCTTATCTACCGGGAAGTTACTCTCGAACATACAACGCTCTGGGCCGAAGGCGTCGATTGTCCGTAAGTAATAATCATGATGCGCAGCGGCGACCTCATCCGATGAAGGTGGTCTCTCGTTTTCGCCCCAGCCAAACCCATTGACCGGCATAGCTAGCCCGCCGATTTTCACCACCACGTTAGGGCAACCTGCGAGTCGTTTTATGCCCGCCTGCCACTGCGCAAAAACCTCGTCTGCTTTGCCTGCGTAATCGCCGACTCCGCAAGGCGTGCCAAAATGATCAAGAACAATAGTCGTGCCCGGTACCGCCTCGGCCAGCTCCGCAAATGCATCGTTTTGAAAATGATAGTGCCAAGAGTCATATGTGTACCCTANATCACCAAGTAGGGCGACGCCTCGGCGAAAATCCTCTCGCTCAAACAAGTTGGCATGGGGTGTTGCATTCAACCAACCTAAATTTTTACCCGGATCATGCGCACCACCATGTCGAATACCTCGGAACAGGCCATCACCCGATTCTTCATGNGCCTGCAATANATCACGCACTAAGGAATCATCTTGATCTAGGTCTGCATGAGCAATNATGCCCGCGATTTCCGCTTTACCTTGCCCCNGGCTAGCCAGGGCGATGTTTCTGACAAACTCCGTTTCGCCCACCGCTCTCAAGTGCTGNGGCCCAGTCTNTCGGTACTCTGCNCNNCANTCCATAAACACCGTTTTTACNATGTTATGGCCNGAATCCGTATCCTCCCANAGATCCTCAAGCACATAGGGNGGCAATCCGCCGGTNCGCCATAAATGATGGTGTGGATCAATGATTTCACGCTCAGGNTCAACCGACTCCTCTNTGGTCAGATTCAACCANGCACGCTGTGATTGCGTGGTTAGCGCCATTAGTCTCTCCTCGCGNTGCCGTCNCTAATANGGGTCAGGCTCNTTCTGAAATTGACGGTGAATTTCGATCATGCCTGGCGTCAACAATATCAGCCANAATCCGAANGCACATGCAACGTACTGCACCGGGAAANCCGCTANGGACGCAATCCANAGCCCGAGAAATATCCANACGCGTCGCATGGCCTGGCTAGGAGTTACAGCNTCCTTAGTGCCATCCCTGAGTAGNGGAAAGGCTTTCGGTCGAAGAAACCAACCATGAGCCGTCAGGATCANNAAGAANTGAAACCANTTCAGTTCTCCGGCGCCCATNACAGGCTGACGATCCAGTNCCGCATCATCGGTCATGTTCATCGCNTCGNGNATCTTACCCATGGTGTATTTAGCTTCAGGGCGAGCACCCGCACCACTCATGTTTTGATACTTAGGCACGCATCGCCACCGGTAAAGAATGCGTTGCGCTCGGTTGATCGAGATCACCGCTGGTTGATAGTAACCGTTAGGATGATTTGTCCAACTGCGGTTTCGCAGGTGTCCGTCATCGGCGTTAAAGAAAACATCAANCCANCCGCGTGACTNCAAATGTTTGCGNATCTCNTGATGAGGGTCACCAACAATCGGGAANGAAAGGCCCCAAGCGGCTTCTGCTTCTTGTGCNAGCGANTGGGGCTCNGAGGTAATGCCGTACACCTCGCCNCCCAACTCACGAATTTGTTCAACGACGCCTGAATTCTCGTAGCTTCGTAACTCGAAGCGNCANGGCGGTCACCANAGCCCNCGATAGAATAGCAACANAACGAACTCGTGCTTCTCGAGCACTTGATTCAGCCAGTTAGCACGAACGCCGTTAGGCGGATCAAGCAAAACCGGAATATCGCCTAATCGCCCCTCTACCAGAGAAAAGTTGAACCCATCACCATGTGGTACACAGCGAATCTGAGCTTTGTCACAAATCTCGCCGTCACAAAGCACCAAACCGAATTCAAAACTCTCAAGCGAACTCGCCGACAGAGCATCTTCGAAGTCCACAATTCCGCTCACCTCGAAGCCACCATTTCTGCTTTGGTTAAACCATGTCAGTGCCGCTGCAACCGGCAGCTGCAAACGCTCTGGTATATCAACCTCCATTGCTATCTCTGCCTCCTATTTCATAACGCGCCACTCGATCTCCATGGGCTGACCCAAACCAAATACTGTCACCCAGCGGTGTAGCTACGGTGCCAAAACCAAATATTTCACTGTCATACCGCCAAACATTTGTCTCGCTTAAGTCATTTAAATCGAGTTCATGCACAGAAAAAGGCAGAAAGCAGTTGACTGTCTCGGCTGGACAATCCTCTAGGTACTCCATGACGGTCATATCGTGTTTTGCCGCCCAGACTGAACCCCGCGCCATCGTCAGATTATCCGCTCGCCCACCGTTATGTGTCGCAAGGACTTTTCCTGAAGCGATATCAAGCTTGCTCGTTTTGCCAGAGAACCAATAATTTACGTAAAGTACGTCTTCCGCCTCATTGATAACGATGCCGTTGGGAAAACTCCCCTGTGATCCATCGACTCTTTGAAAACCGTCCGCAGTGGACCAATACCACACGCTGCCAGTATCTTCTCCAGCGATGCCTGCCTCGATCAATTCATCAAAAGACCTATTGATGTCATACATCTCTGTGACGTAGAAACCACCGCCATCCGTTAGCGCTACATCGTTGAACATGGGCTGGCGCGACCCAGATTCGGTAACGGGCGATTCAACGCAACCGCGCCACACGAGCCGCCAACTCGATTGGCTTGCCGCGAGTTCAAACAACTCCACCGTTTCACTGGGCAAGTGATTGGTTACAGCGACCATGTACTTTCCGTCATCGCGCTGATTGATATCTAGCCCGTGGGTGGAGAAATCCAGCGAGCCACGCTCGCAGTTTGGGTCGCCCCATGTGTTTTGCGACAGTTCGATCTCGACCGAACTTCGGTTCATCGTCGCCAAATCAATGAGCGACATTTCATTTAGAGTCGATTCAGGGATTCCACCAAAGCCTGTGGCCAGCAAATATTTACTGTCGGGCGTTGCCGCCAAGTCCTCTGGATTTTTGTAACCGCACCAAACCGTGAACGTATCATCTGCGGCACAGGGTTTCGTTATCGTCGGTTTAGATGTTTGCAGATCGGTATTTTTGTCCGACTCATCGGAGCCCGCGCCGCACCCAACGCCAACAGCGGATATCGCTAATACCATCAAAAACGCTTTACCCATCACTCCTCCTTTTGCGGACCAAAGAAAAAAGCATCCCCAAACGTTAACCGGCATCGCTTGCTAAACAAACTGGTTTTAGCCCTCGTGTTTTGTGGGCGATCGACCAACGAACGACAAAACTGATCTAAGCGGCGCGAATAAGCAATCTTTCTCGCCCACCTTGAGCATTAAAACAGCGACGCGTGTTGTCCACCGTCAATCACGATATTTTGGCCCACGATAAATCGCGCCAGTGGACTGCACAGAAATGCGGCCATCGGCGCTAAATCGTCTGCATTCCCAACAAACCCCGCTGGAATAGGATTATTTGCTCGAAAATGAGCGCCAACCGCCTCTGTATTATGCTCAAGGCCAAAGGCATCCGCATAATCCGCCATAATTTCGTTGGCTCCTTCAGTCGCAAACATGCCGGGTAAAAGGTTGTTGATATTGACGCCATGCTTGGCAATTTCTCGGGAAACGCTGGCTGTGTAATTGATTAGCGCCGATCGAGCAGGACCTGACATCAATCGCCAGACCATCGGATTTTTTGCAGAAAATGTGGCTATGTTAACGATACGTCCCCAACCACTTTCCTTCATATGCGGAATGTACTGGCGCATCAACTCGATTGGGCCGATCAAAGCCGAATCGATCGACTCACGCCACATCTCCGGCGTTACCTTAAGAAAGTCACCATTAGGCGCTGGCGGCTTAATCGTAATCGCTAAAATATCCGGATCTGGACAAGACTCCAGCAGCTTCGCGCGGTCCTCAGGCTTTGACGAGTCAGCGACGATTGGCGTGACGTTTACCTTGTATTTAGCCGAAATCTCTTTTGCTGCATTTTCCAGTCTCTCTCTACGTCTGGCAGTGATAACCAATTCAACTCCTGCTTCTGCCAATCGCTCTGCAGTTGCTCGGCCCATACCAGCACTTCCACCTGCCATGATGGCTTTCTTACCTTTTATCTGAAGGTCCATTCGTTTACCCCTCTACCTTTCAATTTTTTGGCTCACTCTGATCGTGTCGCGAGTGTACTTCCGTGCCCAAACTGCGGCCGAACCGGCAGTTGCTCCTTGACCGCGACTCAGCCTTAGCGGATTTCGAGGATCGCTTCGATCTCATCCACGACCGCGCCCCTAGCAGATGCCCCGCGTTTAGGGCCCGGGTGGCAAAAAATCCGCGGAAGACATCAATCGATCTCCGACAAACGACCCCATATAAACCCGTCCAGCCTGTGGAACAGCCACCGTTGCCGCCCCCATCGGCGGCCCAGCGTGGGCAAACACGGTCTCAGTCTCCATGGTGTCAGCATCAACCGCGATCACCGCAAAGCCGGCACCGCAGGCGAGTTCTTGGCTGCCTGCGCACGCAATCATATCGCTGAGCGGGGCCGTATGAGTGGTCACCCACAACCGTCCATCTGAGCCCCAAGCACTGTTGTCTGCGTTTGCCACGGCGGCAACGTCGACAATTTCGCCAGTGTCGACATCCACCTTCCAAAGTTCTTGAGTGACATACATGTTGGCAAAAACGTGACGCTCATCTGGCGAGATTTCCAAGCCATTAGGCTGGTTGGCAGTTGTCCCCGGCAATAGTTGCGGGCCAGCTTGCTTGCTCCAGCGCCAAAGATCGCCGGTATTGAAGCCAATCAAACTGAGCAGCATTTCTACCGTACCAGCGTTATGGAACATACGGGTGTAGATCACGTCGCCATTGGATAGCCCGACCACATCATTCATAAAGGTATCCGCAGCAGGCTCCAAACACCCCCGCCACTGCAGGCCCGTTGCTGAGCCGTTACCAAGCACCTCGAACATCTCAACCGTCTCACGCTCACCATGATTTACCACCAGATACCGCAAGGCGCCGTCTGCCAATCGATGCAAGTGGGTCCCATGGGGGCTGAATTTCTCTGGGTTTGGCGCAGCACAATCGGTATCGCCCCAAGTCGCGGAAGCAACATCTACAACGGCAAAGGCAGACGGGAACAATGGTGTAACGCTCTCGGTCTGAGTATCGAATAGTGAAAGGCTACCTAAGCCGCCGATCATGCCCCCAAAATGCGCGAGTAGAAGATGACGCCCATCATCAAGCGCTGCAATATCTTCTGGGGTTTGTATGCCACAGACCGGTTGAAGCCCATCTCGGGGCTGACAATCTGCAATGTGAATATCGGCACTTGAGCAGGCACCTAACAAAACCGCAGTCAGCAACACAAATATCTTCATGTCTGTACCCCACCTGTAACGATTGGATGTCCCTACGACCAACGATACTTGATCTGGCGCAGTTTTTGATACGGGTGAGAGGTCGTCGTATTCCCCCGCCTTGCGAGTGCGACAGACGCAGCGCCAACAGGCTCTTCGCTGTCTGCAGATACGAATAGATATCGATCAGCGAGTGCAAACCGTATCGCGAGAGGGTATCTCCGCGCCCGAACTTTCTTTTATCTCTGATACGCCGTGTTTGTCGTTGCGCCCGACATCGCACAAACCTCACATCTAAAGCGCGCTTTCCATACGGTATGCGCGAGCTGCCGCCGCAGCAAATAGTTCCGTTTTCTCACCTGCGGAGGCTCCAGCAGAAATGCGCTTAAACGCATTCCAACAGACCTGATAACTGCACCAACGTTTTTGTACTGGAAAGTTAGACTCGTACATCGAACGCGCGGGGCCAAAGGCGTCAATGCAGGTTTCCATCCAGGGCCGCCACGCTTGAGCGACCTCCTGAGAACTTGGGGGCAGGGTACGGTCGCCTTCATAACTGGGCATACGGATTGGCATCGCTCCGAGCTTTACGAACACATTATGACGCTCGCTGACCGGCAGTAGCGCCGCCTTCCAATGGGCAAAAACTTCGTCATTTTTGCCTCGATACGGCCCTCCAAGGATGGGACTTCCGACATGATTAAGGACAATCGTGAGATCTGGATGGTTGTCAGCGAGCTGGGCAACCTCCTCTAACTGGGTGTGATAAAGCCACACATCAAGCGATAGATTCATACGGTGAACAACGTTTACCGCCTCGTTAACCGACGCCTCTAAGAGCAAACTTTCACGGTCCCCAACGTTGTGGATGCCCTCATGTGAATGCCAACCACTGGATATTCGAACTCCACGAAAGCGTCCGCCCGACGCTTCGATATGCTGTTCTAGAATCGGTTCCACCGCGCTACCAAGTGTGAGATCAACGTTGCCAAACATCACATCACAGGCGCGGGCGGCGCCAAAATCACCACTTGCGCTGATTGCCGCCTGCCCACGAACAAACTCGGTTTCGCCAAGTGAACGCTGCGTAAGCGGACCATCAACCCGGTACATGGAGTGGCATTCTGCGTAAACCGTGGCCAGAATATTATGACCGCTGTTGAGATCTGCAGCCAATTCCGGCATCAAATAGGTGTAGCCGTTACGCACCCACAAGTGGTGATGCGGATCAATAATTGGCAAATCCGGCTCGAGCACCTCTTCCGTCACGCTGGCTATCCAGTGATCATCTGGGCCTGACTGGCCGGTGTTCGCAGCCATGAGCTACTCCTTTTGGCTAGTAAAAGGCCGAGCTAATGATCGTTTCATCCACCACGCTTGTCAGAAACACCGCGCGCTCGATTCGATCAACCCTCAGGCATCGCTCTCGCCGGGGTCGCGTTTACGCAGCGCGTTGTCGGCGCCTGTTGAGCCCTTCGTAACGCCGGAGTAACGCGAGTTACTGGCCGCCATCTGTGGAAATCGGCGAGTACGTCCGGGACCCTCTGCCGTCGAGCCTCCGTCCACCACGATCGATTCTCCCGTTACAAACCCAGCATCGTCTGATGCGAGAAACAGAGCTACACCCGCAATATGCTCGCCACGGCCGTAATCGGGCCAGGGCTGGCTTTGAGTAAACGATCGCTTAATTGCCTCGGGGTTCTTACCCTCCGTCAGAGGTGTAGCGATATATCCGGGGCAAATGGCGTTCACACGAATGTGGTCTGGGGCGAGCTCTACGGCTGCCGATTTTGAGAGATTGATTACCGCTGCCTTCGCAGCGGAGTAAACCAACGGCCCCGCGTCACCGCTTAACCCTGCAATAGACGCGGTATTTATGATGGAGCCACCGTCGCCTTGCCGACGCATGATCTTCGCGCCGTGCTTCATTCCTAGGAATACGCCTTTCGCCAACACATCAAAGGTATAGTCCCAGTCTTCTACCGTTGTTTCAGTAATGGGGCCGATCGCACCGCCGACACCGGCATTATTGAAGAGAACGTCAAGACGACCGTAAGCGGACAGCGCATGCTCGCACATCGCCTCGATATCTTCCTCACTGGCCACGTCCGTTTGAATAAACGAAACATCGAGACCTTGTTGCAGCGCCGTTTCGACTGCCGCGTTACCGGTTTGTGCGTTGAAATCGGCAATAACAACTTGAGCACCCTCCGCGGCAAAGCTCAACACAGACGCGAGGCCCATACCGCTCGCGCCTCCCGTTACCACCGCCACTTTGTTGGCTAATCGCATCGTCTTCTCTCGCTCTTTTCTTCACAACTACTGAAAGGAAATGCCGGTGTAGCTCTCTGAGTCGAATCGCGCACCGGGGTATCGATTGTTGTACCAGGTTCCACCCAGGTCCGCGTTTGCGTCCAGCACCGTCGCACGAGCACCCAATTCGGCCAGTCGCTTAATCTGGTAGATACCGGCGACACCTGCGCCAACCACGACAACCGGATAGTCAAGGTGCTCGTCAATACCTCCGATATCGCCAATTTCGCAAATCTGTTCCGCCATATCGTCTCCCAGACCAAAGCGGCAGAGCCGCTGCACCCAGCAAAGATTCTACCAAAGTCTGCTGGAACATTGAGGACACCGACGAACGCTTTTGAAGCCGATTTGGCAAAGGTTTATCGTGTGCTTTCGTCTATCTGAGTTTCGGCAAACGCGGTGACTTTTGAACGAGCAAGTCTCGGACTATCGCGTTATCTCAGCGGGAGGTTTTAGCGTGTCAGCGTTAACGTTGCCTGCTGTTTTTTCGGCCAAAGCGCTGCTGCAAAAAATTGCAAACAGTGAGGAGAGCCTAATTTTCAGGCCAGTTCATGTAGCGCCCCTGCTCGGTGTTAGCCGCTGAGATCGTAGTTTGCCTCCAGCCGTCTTAGGGCCTGTTCTGCGACCACCATGCTCCCTGCACCGAATTATTCCAGTCATCGGAATCGACCGGACGGCGTGCCCGGGCGCGTCTTAGCGCCGCATCTTTCGCCCGTTTGAGCAGGATTTTTCACAGGGTCAGGTGTTCTTTTCGCATTTGACGACTGCAGGAGAGGATTATGCCGAATCGCTTGGAGCCAATATCTTGCACGATAAATGTCACACATATGCGTGATTTCACATGTGCTTTGTTGATATAAAAACTTAGTGAGCGATTTAATTAATGCCTCTCCATTGAGCCAAGCCGTGGACACGGCCAGAAAAGACTACGCCAGAGCCAATCCGGCGAGCGCTGCTGCGTTCGCAAAGGCAAAAGCTTCAGGTATCGCTGGCGGCACCAATAGGGCTTCGATTTTCTACTCGCCGTTTCCTCTTACATTTGTCGATGCGAAGGCAGCGACCGCGATAACTGCCGATGGGCAGCATATATCAGACTTCTTGGGTAACTATACTGCGGGGTTGTTTGGCTTCTCGCCGCAACCAGTAATAAATGCTGTCACGAGGGCAATGGCCCATGGGCATGCGTTGGGTGGGGCCCCCAACACGCTCGAAGCAACGGTCGCGAGCGCCTTGATTGAACGATTCGAAGCAATGGAAATGGTTCGCTTTAGCAATACCGGCACTGAAGCAAATACTTACGCTATGAATACCGCGCGGGCGGTCACGGGTCGCAGCAAGATACTTATGTACACGGGCGCTTATCATGGCGCATGGATTCACGGCGGTGATTTGGCACTAGACATACCCTACGAAAAAATCCTCGTCCCTTACGGAGACGCCAATCATATCTGCCAAGTGATAGAGGAGAACGCGTCGGACTTAGCAGCATTCATCATGGAACCGGTGATGGTAAATCCATGGGTTTACCTAAAAAAAATAGCACCAGCGCCCTACCTGAAGCAGATCCGAAAAGCATGCACCGAAGCTGGATGTGCGCTGATCTTCGATGAGGTGATGACTTCGCGTCTCGCCCCCGGAGGCGCGCAAGAATTGGTAGGAGTAGCGCCTGACCTCACCACTTTTGGTAAGTATTTCGGTGGAGGCATGCCTTTTGGTGGCTTTGGAGGTAAGCGCGATTGGATGGAACGCCACGATCCTACTCACGCTCAAACCATCAATAGCGGAGGGACCTTCGCCCAAAATGCATTGTCACTAGCGGCGGTTGATGCGGTGCTTTCTGATCTTTGGAGTCCTGAGCAATGCAGGGAACACAATTCGAACGCAGACAAGTTTCGCGACCAAATCAATGCTCTGATGCGTTCCTTGAATGTGCCCTGTCAGGCTTATGGCAGCGGTAGTTTGATGACGTTGATTTGGCAGCGTCGACCAGTGATTTGCGATACAGCCTGCATAGACGAAAATCAGGTATTGGATGTATCAAAGCACAAGGCAGTTTCAGACGCCGCGCAATTGTTCTGGTTCTATATGCTGAAAGAGCACAACATTTTAGCTGGCAGTCCAAAGCTTAACTATCTAACGCTGCCGGTTGCTCTTGAAACGGTTGATTATCAGAACTTCCTCGCTGGCATTAAAGGATTTGCGGTAACGTATGCCACGGAATTGCAGCAGCTAAGTGATGTGACAAGATAGCGCTTGGCCGGACCCGACCAAGATAAAGCATTTTTTGAGTTTCACTAGCGAAGACCTGAGGTTGGGTAGCTGCCGTGAGATCCAGTGATTCACTAGAAATTTATAATGTACCCAGCGACCACCTACAGTCACTGATGATGGCTAGCTGCGCCTCCTGGTTAGTCTGAAGTTACCTCCGTCGTTTATAGATATTTTTGTCTGCCGGCATCGTCCCCGAAGCGGAATTTTGAGGAGTCTTGAACTCCCTGAACAGATATATACAGGGCAAAAGTCACAAAAATTAGCACTGGGATACCGAGTTCCAGAATCTCTTCGATGGTGCCGAACTCGGTGACAACCCAAGGGTCAACGGTGATTCCAACGTCCAGCAGTTTCCTGCCTAGGCCATCAATGGACTTTGAAAACACCAATGCGGCGATAATGGATAATGTACCTATGTGCCGAGGCACTTTATCTTTTACGCCAGCGGCAAAGCTTAGGGCATGGTCTTTGATGATTCGAAATACAATATAGAGCAACACCAAGACCACAACCGCGCCTATGAATTTTTCTTCAAGGGGTACTAGATCGCTTGTGAAAAACCGACTCTTTAAGATGCCCATGGTGGTAAATCGCTTATCGAAATCGAGTTCTCGCAAACCAAATAGAGTGGTTAGCATGATCAGATAGTGGTAGCGCTTCGCGAAGTCGACGCCACCGTAATAAAACATGGCGGCAACGCTGATGAAGTAGCCCAGCGCGGAAAGAGACTCAATGATGCCGCCTTCGCTAATTAACATCGGGTATTCATGCACGTCAAAGATCAGTCCACCCACCAAACTCAGGGCAATGAATAGCCAAGCAGCCGACAGGAACTGCCATGATCGCGCAGGCAAATGCCCCGTCATAATTGGCGCTTTCATTGTTCCCGCAAGCCTTTGTAGGTACAAATTTCATTATCGTGCCCCGCTGGCATAGGCGGCATGAGGGGTTCATCAGAGATATCTTTGTTTTGGCCAGAAATATCGTCGCCTGCGCACAATGCTCTGCCGCTACCCGTCAAAACCAAAACGCGCACGGCGTTACCCATTTGCGCCTGATTAATGGTCTCGACGAGATTCCTCTTAATACGATGAGTCAGACCGTCAAGACACTTTGGCCTAACGAATTGTACCCGGGCAATGCCTAGATTTTTCAAAGACACATTGAATCCGGTAAGTTCTTCTGTTCGCA
>PBTJ01000110.1 GCA_002726925.1 Gammaproteobacteria bacterium
TCAGTGGCACAACGATGGCAGTTTCAATGCCGACACTTTTTCCCATGCTGGCTACCATATGGTACGGGCGCCAGAGCAAGGTGGCGGCACACACTTTGCTTTGCAAGCAGTGGCTTTCGACGCGCTCCAACCCGAGCTGAAAACATACTGGAGCCGCCTCTCATCGGTAAACGCTACTTCTGGGATCGTGCACCCCGTTGTGCATACTCATCCGTTGTCCAAGCGATCATGTATTTGGCTGCACTTGGGTATGACCGGCGCGGTAATTGAAAAGGCGAGGGATCAGAACGCTTTTCGGCTTCTCGACGCCACTGAACTCCGAGACCTGTGTCATCAGTACAACGATATTCTTAACGCAGGTTTGACCAACGGCTATGCCCTCGCTTACGAGTACGAGGACAACGACTGCATATTCATCGATAACTTAGCGATAGCGCATCGCGCGGCACCCGAAGCGCACTTATCTGCCAGAGAACAAGGCCTGCGCATCATGCATCGCAGCACCGTACGAGGGGTACAGAACTTAATCCCTGATTTTGGCCTGCCGATCCGACTAAACATCTTTGGTCCCAGCCCCCTCGGCGATGGTATTTGGCAAGGCGGCGGCTTGGGCTTTCGCTGGGACGATGAAGTGCCTATGCAAAACTGAGCCGCGGCAAACCTAGACAGCGGAGCAGAAGACTGGCTGAGGACTGCGCTCGGCCTGAAGAAAAATTTGTTGAAGTTTGCGGTTTCGCCAATCTTGAACCACGCACCCGGCTACATCCGTGGCAGCACGCTTACCTCAGCCTCGCCTTTGTCGCCGGTGACCCCCCCACTCTGCGCCGCCAATTCCAGTACTTTTCACCTACCGATTTTCGCAGCGATATCCACTTAAAGAAAGGGTTGGTACTTTTCAACCTGCACCAAACAAGTGTGTGCGCTTGGACCTTGTGCCAACTGTGATGTGCCCTTATCCCTGGTAAGCACATTCGGGTTGCCATTGAGTTCAATGCCTGTGACCGGACAGGGTTTAAACCAAGCTCCGGTAGGCAGCGACACTGTGTCTTCGCGCATCTGAGAATCCAGCGCAACGCCGGCGAGGCAAGCGCCCCTTGTATTGAATACGCGAACCACGTCCTCGGGCCCGAGACTGCGCTTGGCTGCCGCGTTTGGGTGCATGGTGATCACCTCATGCCCGTTAATTTTACCTGCTTGGCTATGAGCGCTTTGATCAAATTGGCTGTGCAGGCGGTGCCTTGGCTGCGGCGTGAGCAAATGCAACGGATAGGCAGTTCGATCTACCTCCTGCCACTCCAACGGCGTCATCCAGGTTGCCTGCCCAGGACAATCGTCATAGCCAAAACCGGCCACCGTCTCCGAATAAAGCTCCAGCTTTCCAGAAGGTGTCGCCAAGGGGAAACGCGCAGGGTCCGCTCGAAAATCTGCGAGCCAATCCCGCACGCGTGGCTCGCTAGGTAATCGATACACTCCTTCGGCTTCCCACTGCGCAAAGGATGGCAGCTCAAAACCCTGTTTTTGCGCAATACTCTGCGAGCGCTGCCAGATGTCTTGTATCCACTCACGTTCAGTTTTATTTTCGGTGAATGCATCAACAAATCCCAGCACCTGAGCCAGCCCAGCAAAAATATCGTGGTCGGCGCGCGCTTGATGCTGGGGTGCTATGGCTTTCTGCATNAGATGTGCATAAGGATCGTGNCTGGACGCACAAATGTCGGTGCGCTCCAAAGAGGTCGTCGCCGGAAAGACGANGTCGGCCCACTGNGCCACCGGTGTCCACCAGGGTTCNTTGACGATCACCGTATCGGGTTTGCGCCATGCGCTTNCCAATCGGTTGAGATCTTGATGATGATGGAATGGGTTTCCGCCGGCCCAATAGATGGCCNTNATCNCCGGGTATTGAATNCCACGACCGTCGTACTGAATTTCCGCGCNAGGGTTTTCAAGCATGTCGGCAATTCGCGCNACGGGAATCGCAAAACCNGTCGGATTTCTGCCTTTGGGTAATGTCGCCCAATTNAACCGCTTGTAGTTGGTNCCAACAAACGCNTCAGCACTATAGCCAAAGCCGAAGCCCCCNCCAGGCAGGCCGATTTGGCCCAGCATTGCCGCCAGCGTCACGAGCATCCAATAAGGTTGCTCACCATGATCACCTCGCTGCAACGACCANGCTGCGGTTAGAAAAGTGCGNCTGCCAGCCATCTTTCGAGCCAGCGACTCAATCTCGTCNACNGNGACTCCACAAATCGACGAGGCCCAGCGGGGGGTCTTAGCGANGCCATCCGTTTTACCCAGCAGATAGTCTTTCACCTTCGCATAACCTACGCAGTGACTACGCAAAAATGCGGTAGCAGTCAGGTTTTGAGTTTCAAGGACATAGGCAAGGCCGAGCATTAGTGCGACATCGGTACCGGGCACNGGGGCCAGCCAACTCGCTTTAAGGTCTGNCTCGGTATCGTTGGCCACCGGTGAGATGCTGACGAATTCCGTTCCTGCGGCACGCGCGCGGCTCAGATCGATAGCCGTTCGATGCTCGGTAACGCCGCCGTATGCCACCTGCGCATTGCGTTTGGGCAANCCCCCAAACGCAACAAACAGCTGGGTNTGTTCGATAATGTTTTGTAGCGTCGTCTGCTGCAATTCCATCTGCGGCCAAGGCGCGATGACATGAGGCAATATCACTTGGGCAGCAGCAGTGCTGTAGGAGTTCATGGCGCGCGTGCAGCCACCCATCAGATTCAAGAAGCGATGCAGCTGTGATTGCGCATGGTGGAATCGACCCGCGCTGGCCCAGCCATAGGAGCCCCCAAATATGGCTGTATTGCCGTGTTCATCGGCAATTCGTTTGAGTTCGTTCGCGGCCAGTTCTAGGGCCTCATCCCATGGCACATCACAGAATTCATCGATGCCCCTGAGGTGGCGNTGTCGATCACCGCCTTCTAGCCAGCCTTTNCGGATAGCAGGCCGCTTAATGCGAGTCTTATGCTGGATGCCATCGACAAGCACCTGACCAATATCAGAGGGGTCTGGATCTTCTTTAACACCCTGGACGTCGACGATGCGGCCATCTTCGACGCCTACGATATAAACCCCCCACTGAGTGGCGTTGCGATACCGCTTCATGATCCCAAACGGTAGCGCAGTTTCAGGGTGAGNTGTTCGGCGAACGGATCGTTAAAGGCGTCGGTNAAAAGGNTTTCGAATGAATCACCCACANCNTCTTGCCGTCCATTCATGGTGTAGACAACAAAAAAATCTGACAAGGGCGCNATCTCCCAGCGGTACCGCAGCTGCAGTGACAGGTTAGAAATNGCGAAATCCTCGCTGCGCGCAACGCCATCATCGACAGTTGTCAGCGGCGCTCCCTCTGCNNGCAGCTGATAGTTCGCAGCGCGTTTGGCGCGTATTCCCACCCACTGAGTCGACAGCTTAATTTGATGACGGGCGCTGGGAAAGTACTCGATCCTTAGCTCTGGCCGCCACTCTTTTGAACGATAGGTGGCGAAGTTAATGCCNTCCCGCCATAGCAGCCAGCCGCTGCGATCAANAAATCTGAGNTTTACGTCNAAGCTTAGGCNATCNAGCGGACGCCAGTTCGCGCCGAGNCCGGCGGCAAGCTGCGCGCCACCTAACGCTTCGTCCTCACGCCNCAGCTTNACCTCATAGCTCAANNCTTTAGCNCGGTCTGTTCGATACTCGGCGGTCAAGCGACTNCGGTTTGTCAATCGGTAAGTGCCGTTGCCGCGGCTATCAAAATCCTCGTCGCGAGATGGGAAAAAGGCGGCGCTAATTTTGATNCTNGCGCGATTTAATAGGTCGGCGTCGGCGTCGATACCGATGGCCTTGCGAACGTACTCGCCGGCAGTGTTACGTTCCAGGCGAAACCAATAGCCGACGCCACTTTTGCGAAAGCGCGCGGAATTGGATCGGCTGATCTCATACCGGCCATTGGCGCCGCGCAGATCGTTGCGACGCAAATAGCCTAAATCGTTAATGTTGAGATGCTCGTCATAATGCGAATAACCAACGCTCATGCGCCGACCTTCACCCAAGTCTCGTCCAATGTCGACAAAACCTCCAACGCCGTTTTCGCGCTCATCCGCAGATGAAAATAGCATTTGGCCATCCACCTTCCACTCCCCCTCTGCAGCGAGATAGTGATAGTCGATACCGTGAGCTTGGGTATCTTGCTCCGGGTGCCGTGTCAGCGCTGAAAGAAACCCTAGCGCCCGGTAATCACCGGCACTGCTCTTACCTTCGTAAACCGCGCGGGCCACGCCGTATTCTGTGCCGGATTGAACAAAACGCTGGCCGTCAGATTCGTATATTGCCTGATCCTCGAAAGCGCCAAGGATGCCGAATCGCATCGAGCCTAAGGCGCCAACCGTTTTCAGCGCGCCCTCAAGTTCAACCGGTTTTTGTCTTTCCAGGTCAGATAGCTCTATGTCGTCGGACAGGACCGGTTCACGCCCGATACCACCGATGCGCCGAGTATTGAGCAGCGTCGTCGGGCTTTTCGCCTGGGCACGAGGGGTCGCGGTGAATACCTCGATACCCTCCTGAAAAAACAGCCGTTTCTCAGGAAAGAACGTTTCGAATGCGCCTAAGTTTACGACCACGTCATCGCTTTCTACCGAGCCAAAGTCTGGTTGCATGGTAGCCGTCGCCTGAAAGTTGGTCGAGGGTCGCCAAAAGACGTCGGCGCCAAACTTGCTGTCATTATCTCCTGCAATAGAGTCGAGCGTTGAGGACAGGTACGGAAAAACACTCCAGTTCTGCACTGGCGCCACGCGCTGCAGAGTCAGCGGCTGCATACGTGACATGAATAGGGGTCGCGTTCTTGGCAGCGCCGGCATGCTCCAATCCTCATCGAGATGCGCAACTTTGCGAGAGACATAGGCCTTGATCGTGCGCTGCTCCCCGCTCTGCGGCATGGCGACTTGAGACCACGGTAAAAAAAACTCCGCGCTCCAACCCGCATCGGTGGTCGCGGTGCCCGAATGCCACGCGCCATCCCAATCTCGGCTGAACTGGCGCTCTGGTAGCAAGGTCCCGTCTAATTGGCTGCCGCCTAGGGCCACATTTATCCAATAGCCGTAGCGGCCCTCGCCAGAGGTATCGAGGGAGACCCCAACCCTGTCTCTTCTTATATCAAGTGCGTCTCGACTGGATAGACGTCGGACCAGGGTGTCGTTTGGTTGTTCCATGTCGACACCAACGTAAAGACCTTTGTCGGTATAAAACGCTTTGAGGACAGTGCGATAAATTGGCTCAGCCAGCGTATCGGGATCGTCGACCAAGAACCCATCGGCGCCAAGCAAGGTCGCCCAGATACGTTCGTCCAACTTGCCATCCACGGCGAAACCCTCGGGCACCGCATCGCGTCTCGGGAGCGCCACGGGCATGTCGAGGGAAAGATGAACGATGTTGTTTGCTGAACGCGTTGTTACTGCATGCTTGGTTCGGCTGGTTACTTCTGGTTCTGGTGCTTGAGGAGATGGGAGTTTGGGGCGGGTTTGACTGAGCGCGACTACTAGATGCATATGCTGAAGCTTAGGCGGCGCTCTCGCCTCACGACGCAACTTATTGAGCTGATAACCCTCTGGCACCGTTTGTTGGATTTGCGGCAGGGGATCTTGGCTAGGCGTGCTGCCTTCAGGGAGGAGTGGATCCTGCGGGCCGAAGTCTAAGGGCTCATCGAAATCGAATTCGTTCGCCCAATCATCCTCAGAGACGCTGTAGTCTACTTCTCCAGAGTTACCGCGGTTCTGGGTGCCGCGCAAATCTAGGCCCCCCTCGACATTTGATGGTTTAGGGTCGGTTCCGGTGGCACCAGCCCCCCATATCCAGCCACCACTGAGACCCTTGGAGGTCATGGCTCGTTGCGCTGCCTTAGCCTCGCCTCGGGAGAGATATGGCCCAGCGATGACGCGAAAAAAATAACCTTTATCAGTACGCGCACCGTAGACGGAGAACGGTTGCTCGCTTTGCGCCTCAGCACTTACCAGGGCCGACTCAGCGCTGTCGCGATTTTTAAAGCTGGCGACAGAAATCCAATACTCTGCGACCGCGATGACCGGCGCGAAGGCACCAAGCAGAAACAGAAAGAGATTTTGGAGTTTCATAAAGGTCCGACTGGACTGCAGGTTCCATGTTAGCAGCGCGCCGGCCAAAGCGCTAATGCGCAGACCGTTAGCTTCCCACCAACATGATCATCAGCCCCGCCGCAACCGCAGACCCGATCACTCCGGCAACATTGGGGCCCATGGCATGCATGAGCAGATAATTCTGCGAATTTGCTTCAAGACCGACCTTATTCACCACACGCGCCGCCATGGGCACCGCACTGACGCCAGCCGCGCCGATCAGCGGATTGATCGGTGTAGAGGACAGTCGATTCATCAACTTCGCCATTAACACGCCGCTGGCTGTACCAATACCGAAGGCGAGCATTCCCAACACCAAAATACCCAAGGTTTCTGCAGTCAGAAATGTTTCCGCCTGAAGCTTAGAGCCAACCCCCAAACCCAACATGATCGTGACAATATTAATGAGCGCATTGCGGGTGGTATCCGCCAACCGGTCCACTACTCCACATTCGCGCATCAAGTTGCCGAAACAAAACATGCCCAGCAGGGGTGCCGCAGAAGGCAACAGAAATGCCACCAAGAGGAGCAACAACAACGGAAAAATAATGCGCTCTAGCTGGCTGACTTCCCGCAGCTGCACCATTTCGATAGCCCGTTCTTTCTCGCTAGTTAAGGCACGCATGATCGGCGGCTGAATGATAGGCACCAATGCCATATACGAGTAGGCGGCAATGGCGATTGCACCGAGCAGTTCCGGTGCGAGCTTGCCTGCAACAAAAATCGCCGTTGGGCCATCGGCACCACCGATGATGCCTATGGCGGCGGCCTGGCTCATAGAAAAGTCCATCCAGCCCAAGCTGCTCATCGCGACAGCCCCCAAGAGCGTGGCAAAAATACCGAACTGGGCAGCTGCTCCTAACAAAAACGTCTTCGGGTTTGCGAGCACTGGCCCAAAATCTGTCATAGCACCCACACCCATGAAAATCAGCAGTGGGAACGCTCCGGTTTCGATACCGATCATGTAAATCAAATGCAGCAGACCATCCCCAGTGGCGATCTCAACGCCAGGAATGTTGCTGAGCAGTCCGCCGAAGCCAATCGTGACCAGCAATAGCGGTTCAAACTTTTTCGCGACGGCCAGGTACAGCAGCAGCAGGCTGACCACAATCATGGCGGCCTGTCCGACGGTTATTTGCGCTAGGCCTGATCCGCTCCAAAGTTGCTCAAACAATTCCAAGTAGCTACTCCGTTTTTGATTTCTGTTCGGTGGTGGTAAGCCTGTCTCAAGAGAGCGTAAGCAGCGTCCGCCCAACCGCTACGCTGTCGCCAACCGCAACATCAACGCTCGCAACGGTGCCCGACGTACCCGACCGCACTTCTGTTTCCATTTTCATCGCTTCAAGGACGCACACTACCTGTCCCTCGTTTACGGCATCGCCAACGGCAACCAAGACTTGATGAATGGAGCCGGCCAGCCCCGCTTTTACGGGTGTTCCAGTGGCACCAACCGATGCAGATGCCGCAGACGCCGATTCAGCGGCAACAGCAGGTGTTAGGTTGACCGCGCCTTCGGCCACCACAACCTGATAGGCATGGCCATCTACCGACACGGTATAGTGCGCAGGATCTGCAGAGGGCCCGCTGGCTGTTGGTATCGCCACCTTCGCTGCAGCAGCATCCGCATCAGGCGCAGGTTCAAACGCGTCAGGATTACCACGGTTGGCCAAAAATTTCTTCGCGACTTGAGGGAACAGTGCGTAGGTCAATACATCGTCGACCCCACTGCCGCCGTCCGCATCGCCAATACTGAACCCTGCTTCCTTGGCCAAGGCATGCAGCGCTTCGGTCTGGGTTACCAACTCTGGCTCCAGATGATCTGCCGGCCTCGAAGTGATGAGTTCATCACCATCTAAGGCACGTATTCGAAGTTGCTCATTGACTGGAGCTGGTGTTGCACCATATTCGCCGCGCAGCAGGCCAGCGGATTCCCGGGTGATTGAGGCGTAACGACTACCGCTGAGAACGTTGATCACCGCCTGCGTGCCCACGATCTGCGATGTGGGAGTAACCAGAGGAATCATGCCGAGGTCTTCACGTACTTTGGGGATCTCTTCCAGCACCTCGTCCAATCGATCAACCGCATTTTGTTCTTTGAGCTGCCCCTCGAGATTGGTCAGCATGCCCCCCGGCACCTGCGCCACGAGAATGCGCGAGTCGACCCCGCGCAGACTGCCTTCGAACTGCGCATATTTTTTGCGCACCGCCCTGAAGTAAGCCGAGATTTCTTCTAGCAACTCAATATCTAGGCCCGTATCCCGAGGCTGATCCTGCAGCATGGCGACCAGTGACTCTGTCGCCGAATGCCCGTAGGTCATACTCATAGACGAAATGGCGGTATCTACATTGTCTATACCTGCCTCGATGGCCTTTAAGTAGGTCGTTGTCGACATGCCCGTGGTGGCATGGCACTGCATATGAATGGGTATATCCAAACTTTCCTTTAAACCGCTGACCAAATCGAACGCCGTATAAGGCTTGAGTAGACCAGCCATATCCTTGATACATAGGCTATTGGCGCCCATGTCCTCAATTTGCCTGCCTAGGTCGAGCCACAACTGCAGGGTATGCACAGGACTCACCGTATAGGAGATGGTGCCCTGCGCATGCTTACCTGTTGCTAACGTCGCTCTCACAGCGGTTTGCAAATTACGCATGTCGTTCATGGCATCAAAAATTCGAAACACATCAACACCGTTAGTCGCCGCGCGCTCGACAAATTTCTCTACGAGATCGTCAGCATAATGGCGGTAGCCCAGAATATTCTGGCCCCGCAGCAACATTTGCTGCGGGGTATTTGGCATGGCCTCCTTGAGCAAACGAATGCGTTGCCAGGGATCCTCACCGAGATAGCGAATGCAGGCGTCAAACGTCGCACCACCCCAAGATTCCAACGACCAGAACCCAACCTGATCGAGTTTTGACGCTATCGGCAACATGTCATCGATACGCATACGCGTTGCCAACAAACTTTGGTGAGCGTCGCGCAATACGACATCTGTTATGCCAAGTGCAGCTTGATTCATGCTTCCTCCGGTCTAGGAAAAATGTGCACCGTCAATACGC
>PBTJ01000111.1 GCA_002726925.1 Gammaproteobacteria bacterium
GAGCGATGCTGAAAAGCGTCAAATTTATGACCAGTTTGGTCACGATGGTCTAGATCCAAATAGTGGCGCCGGCCGAGGTGCTGGCGGCTTCGGGGATATTTTTGGCGACGTCTTCGGTGACATATTCGGCGGAGGACGCGGCGGAGGACGCAGCGGTCCCGCGCGCGGGTCTGATTTGCGCTACAACATGTCACTTACCCTTGAGCAAGCGGTCAATGGCGATTCGGTCGAAATTCGCATACCGGTGTTAGCGGGGTGCGACGATTGCAATGGTTCTGGCGCCAAACCCGGTACCTCCGCCAGCATCTGCCCGGACTGCAATGGGGCAGGACAAGTGCGGGTGTCCCAAGGTTTCTTCTCGCTCCAACAAACCTGTCCGCGCTGTCGTGGCCGGGGCGAAATCATTGCCCAGCCCTGCAATACCTGCGGTGGAGCGGGCCGTGTAGAAAGGCGTAAAACGCTGTCGGTTAAGGTGCCCGCGGGCGTCGACGTGGGTGATCGCATTCGTCTGTCGGGCGAGGGTGAGGCAGGCCCCAATAGCGGGCCTGCTGGGGATCTGTATGTGCAAATCGATGTACAGTCCCACCCCATTTTTCAGCGCGATGGGCGACACCTTCACTGCGAGGTGCCCATTTCTTTTGCAGACGCAGCGCTTGGAGGTGAACTCGACGTGCCAACATTGGACGGCCGAGTCAAACTCAAAGTCCCCGCGGAAACACAGACCGGCAAAGTCTTCCGTCTGCGTGGCAAGGGTGTCACGCAGGTTCGCGGCAGCGGCGTGGGTGACTTGCTGTGCCGCGTCATCATTGAAACGCCGGTCAAGCTCACCGATGAGCAGCGACAGCTGCTGCAAGATCTGAAAAAATCTCTAGAGTCCAACAGCAAGCACTCTCCCAGAGGCAAAAGCTGGTTTGATGGTGTAAAAAGCTTCTTTGACGAACTCAAATCCTAGTTTGCCCAGAGTCATTCTGGGTGCGCTGCAACCCACGATAAAACAACAGGCATAGATATGATTCGAGTGGCAGTAGCTGGTGCAGCCGGGCGCATGGGCAAAACGCTGATAGAGGCGATTGGTGCAAGCGATAACTTGTTAGTTGTCGCGGGGTTTGAGCATGCAGACCATCCGCGGCTCGGGGAGGATCTGGGCTTGATCTGTGGTCTGGGTCCACTGGGTGTGACCCTTGGCAGTGACCCCGTAGCCCAAACGACTGCCTTCGATGTGGTCATCGATTTCACCACACCGAGCGCCACCCTCACGCTTGCGGAAGGTTGCGCTAGGCACGGCAATGCCATGGTCGTTGGCACCACGGGTTTTGACGAGGAGCAGCTGCTAACACTTCAGGAGTACGCCCAGAAAACGGCGATATTTGTCTCACCTAATATGAGCGTTGGAGTGAACCTGTCCATGAAGCTCATCGAACTCGCCGCAAAAGCTTTGGGCGATGAGGTGGATGTAGAGGTCATTGAAGCGCACCACAAGCACAAAATTGATGCGCCATCTGGTACTGCGGTCAGGATTGGCGAAGTGCTAGCCAAGGCGCTGAATCGAAGCATGGCAGACGATGCGGTCTATCATCGCCAGGGCATTACCGGCGCACGCGATCCGAAAGCCATTGGCTTTTCGACCATTCGTGGAGGCGACATCGTCGGCGAGCACACTGTACTGTTCGCCGGCGAAGGGGAACGTTTGGAAATTACCCATCGGGCTCACAGCCGAAACAACTTCGCCCAAGGCGCGCTGCGTGCGGTGGCATGGGTCGCGAACGCTTCGCCCGGTTGGTACGACATGGACGACTTACTCGGTCTCTAGCGGGTCATCGCCCCTGCATGTTTGATTCTGAGGACAACGAATCCGCGCAGATTTTTACTGATTTTTGGTCCCGCTCTCCGTAGACTCACCGCCTAACCCGCTGATCAGTCGTCAGTATGCTTGCACACTCGCTAACGCCCTCGAGCGCATGGCTGGTGCCCCTTGGCCTGCGCCCAGGTCAGAGCAAGCACAGAATGCGATTTTTGGGTTAGGCGTGACAAACACAGAGCTGCCGCGATGAGTTTGCACTGGTTACGGACCAAGAAAAGGGATTCTTGTTGAGACCTGCCCTATTAGTGCTCGAAGACGGAAGCGTATTCCANGGTCAATCCATTGGTGCGGAGGGTGAATCCGTTGGTGAGGTAGTNTTCAATACTGCCATGACAGGGTATCAAGAGATCCTTACAGACCCCTCGTATTGTCGGCAAATCGTCACGCTGACCTACCCACAAATTGGTAACACCGGCGTGACGCCTGAAGACGAAGAATCGGATCAAATCTGGGCATCAGGCCTAATCATTCGCCAGGTGCCCCGACGCGTCAGTAGTTGGCGTCAGCGTGGTTCGCTGCAAGATTACCTAGCCAGCCAAAATACCGTTGCCATCGCCGATGTTGATACCCGGCGTCTTACGCGACTGCTGCGCGAAAAAGGCGCGCTGGCGGGCTGCATCTTAGCGGCAGATACCGCAGCAACGGTCGANGGGGAGCAGCATGCCCTACAGGCCGCTCGAGCCTTTGCGGGGTTATCAGGNATGGACCTTGCCAAAGAGGTAACAGGGGTGCAGCGCAGATGGACGCAAACCTCATGGACATTGGAGGGTGGCTATGGCGANCTGGAGCACACCGGATTTAAGGTGGTCGCCTACGANTTTGGCGTGAAGCGCAATATCCTGCGTCTCTTGGCGAGCAAGGGCTGCGATCTCACTATCGTGCCTGCACAAAGCTCAGCCGCTGAAGTACTGGCGCTGAATCCCGATGGCATCTTTTTGTCCAACGGACCCGGCGACCCAGAGCCCTGTGACTACGCTATAGCGGCAATTCGCGAGTTTCTGCAGCAAGACATCCCACTGTTTGGCATTTGCTTGGGCCACCAGCTTCTGGCCCTAGCCAGTGGTGCGCAGACGGAAAAAATGACCCATGGACATCATGGCGCTAACCATCCGGTGCAAGACCTCGACAGCGGTGANGTGGTCATTACAAGCCAGAATCACGGTTTTGCGGTGGANGAGGACAGCCTGCCGGCCCACCTGAAGTGCACGCACAAGTCGCTATTTGACGGCACGGTGCAGGGTGTTCGTCATTTACAGCATCCTGCCTTTGGGTTCCAAGGTCACCCCGAGGCAAGTCCCGGNCCCCAAGATTGCGAATACCTGTTCGACCATTTCATCAACTTAATGCTCGAGCGCAAGGAATAGATAGTTACATGCCCAAGCGTACTGACATTGAATCTATACTGATCCTCGGCGCAGGCCCTATCGTGATCGGCCAAGCTTGTGAGTTTGACTACTCCGGTGCCCAAGCCTGCAAAGCGCTGAAAGATGAGGGATATCGGGTNGTGCTGGTGAACTCGAACCCAGCAACGATCATGACCGACCCATCCATGGCGGATGCAACCTATGTAGAACCCGTCGAGTGGCGCATGGTCAGCCGAATCATTGAGCGCGAACGTCCCGATGCNCTGTTGCCAACGATGGGCGGCCAAACCGCGCTGAATTGCGCCCTTGATTTAGTGAGCGAGGGAGTGCTCGAGAAGTTTGGCGTACAGATGATCGGCGCCAGTCAAGACGCGATCGATAAGGCTGAAGATCGCGAGCGCTTCGACAAGGCCATGAAGGCCATTGGCCTGCAGACGCCGCGCTCGGCGATTGCACACAGCTTGGAAGAGGCCCTGCAGGTACAGAGCCAACTGGGCTACCCNTGCGTTATCCGTCCTTCATTCACCTTGGGCGGCAGCGGTGGCGGAATTGCCTACAACAAAGAAGAATTTGAAGAGATTTGTCATCGCGGACTTGAGCTGTCGCCGACCAGCGAACTGCTTATTGATGAGTCCTTACTCGGCTGGAAAGAGTTCGAGATGGAGGTGGTGCGCGATAAAAAAGATAACTGCATCATCGTTTGCGCCATCGAAAATGTGGACCCCATGGGCGTTCATACTGGCGACAGTATCACCGTTGCGCCGGCGCAAACCCTGACCGACAAGGAATACCAAATTCTGCGCAACGCCTCGATTGCCGTGCTGCGCGAAATTGGTGTTGAAACTGGCGGCTCCAATGTTCAGTTTGGCATCAATCCAGACGATGGCCGTGTGGTGGTGATTGAGATGAACCCGCGAGTGTCGCGATCTTCGGCCCTTGCCTCTAANGCCACCGGCTTTCCGATTGCAAAAATCGCGGCAAAACTGGCGGTGGGCTACACCCTCGATGAGTTNGACAACGATATTACTGGCGGCGTGACGCCGGCTTCCTTCGAGCCCAGCATTGATTATGTGGTCACCAAAATCCCGCGTTTTACCTTCGAGAAATTCCCTCAAGCCGACGCTAGGCTAACCACGCAGATGAAATCTGTTGGTGAGGTCATGGCTATCGGCTGCACGTTCCAAGAGTCGCTGCAAAAAGCGCTGAGAGGTTTGGAAATTGGCATGGTGGGCTTCGACCCTGTGNTCGATACCAAGGATTCGGAGTGGCGCAGCATATTGAAGCGAGAATTGGCCNCGCCCAGTACCCTTAGGCTTTGGTATGTAGCCGATGCATTTCGCGTGGGTTTTACCCTCGAAGATATCTTCAACCTGACCAAGATTGACCCCTGGTTTTTGGCAGAAATCGAAGACCTTGTTTTGGAAGAAGCGCAGTTGAGTGAGCAGGTCTGTACCGATCTTAATGAGCATCTTTGGCGGCGAGCCAAGCGCAAGGGGTTCTCAGACGCCAGGCTGGCTCAGCTGCTGGGCTGCCCAGAAGCTCAAGTCCGCGAGGCGCGGGAAGCAGTCAACGTCAAACCCGTGTATCGGCGCGTGGATACCTGCGCGGCAGAGTTTCCTGCAAACAGCGCCTACATGTATTCAACCTACGAAGAAGAGTGCGAGGCAAACCCAACAGATCGGCGAAAAATCATGGTGCTGGGTGGTGGGCCAAATCGTATCGGCCAAGGAATCGAGTTCGACTACTGCTGCGTGCACGCGGCACTGGCGATGCGCGAGGATGGTTACGAAACCATCATGGTGAACTGTAATCCAGAAACCGTATCCACCGACTACGATACCTCGGATCGGTTGTATTTCGAGCCAGTTACACTGGAAGACGTGCTCGCCATCGTCGATGTCGAAAAACCCACAGGCGTTATCGTACAGTTTGGCGGCCAAACACCACTGAAGCTGGCCGACGATCTGGCCCGCTTGGGCGTGCCGATTATTGGTACTAGCCCCGAAGCCATTGACCGAGCGGAGGACCGTGAACGTTTTCAGCAGCTCGTTGAGAAATTGGCTCTGCGCCAGCCATCGAACCGAGTGGCATCGAATGCTGAGCAAGGTGTGCAGCGGGCTGCAGAGATCGGCTATCCACTCATCGTCCGTCCTTCCTATGTGCTGGGCGGACGCGCTATGGAACTGGTCTACAATGAGGACGAACTGCGTCAGTACATGCAGAATGCGGTAGACGTGTCCAACGACTCTCCAGTGTTGCTGGATCGGTTTTTGGATCAGGCAGTTGAAGTGGATGTCGATGCGGTTTCTGACGGCGAGCAGGTCGTCATTGGCGGCATCATGCAGCATATCGAGCAGGCCGGTGTGCATTCGGGTGATTCTGCTTGCTCTCTGCCGCCTTATAATTTGCCCATGGCGATTCAAAACCGTATCCGCGAGCAGGTAAAGGCACTGGCACTTGAACTCAATGTAATTGGCTTAATGAACGTACAGATGGCTGTGCAGGGCGAAGACGTTTTTGTGCTGGAAGTTAATCCGCGAGCCTCGCGAACCGTTCCCTTCGTATCGAAGTGTATTGGACATTCGCTAGCGAAGATTGCCGCGCGCTGCATGGCTGGCAAAACACTGGTTGAACTTGGGTTTACCGATGAGGTCATTCCGCAATTTGTACACGTCAAGGAATCGGTATTTCCGTTCAATAAGTTCATTGGTGTGGACCCCATTTTAGGACCGGAAATGAAGTCGACAGGCGAAGTCATGGGTGTCGGTGAGACCTTTGGAGAAGCGTTTTCAAAAGCCTCCCTCGGGGCCGGTGAGCGTCTACCCACCCGTGGGCGCGCCTTCTTAAGCGTCAAAGACTCGGATAAACACGGTGCAGTCGACGTAGCCCGCAGCTTGATCGATTTGGGGTTCAAGCTGGTAGCGACCCGCGGTACCGCCCGAGAATTGCTCAAAGCCGGTTTGAAGTGTGAACAAATCGACAAGGTGAATGAGGGACGGCCCGACGTGTCAGATATGCTTAAAAACGAGCAAATTGATCTGATCATCAATACCACTGAGGGTCGTCAGTCCATTGCGGATTCCGCCGTTATTCGGCGCTTGGCTTTGCTCAACAAAGTCTGCTACACGACTACACTGACCGGTGGCGAAGCGTTTTGCATTGCGATTCGACAAGGTATTGGAGAACAAGTCACTAGTCTTCAGCAATTGCACAGTGCACTGGCGCACTAGGAGCCTGCTATGCCAAATCCAATGACCATCAAGGGTGCTGAGGATCTGCGACAAGAGCTAGCGCATCGTAAAGGTGCGCTACGCCAAGAAATTTCCGAATCAATCGCGGAAGCTCGTGCGCATGGTGATTTGAAAGAAAACGCGGAGTACCATGCGGCGCGCGAGCAACAGAGCTTTAATGAGGGTCGCATCCAAGAAATTGAATCGCGCATGGCTGACGCTCAGATTATCGACGTCAGTAAAATAGCGCCCACGGGCAAAGTGATTTTCGGAACCACGGTGACGTTGATTGCCTGCGATACCGAAGAGACCATTCGCTACCATATTGTCGGCGAGGACGAAGCCGACCTTAAGCAAGACAAAATCTCGGTGCTGTCACCCATTGCGCGTGCCCTGATTGGCAAAATGGAAGACGACGTGGTCAATGTCGTGACCCCTGGTGGCGAACGCGAGTTTGAGGTGTCAGCCGTAGAACATCTCAGCTGACCACTCGAAGGTGCAGCACACGCCGAAAAAAAGTGCGTGCTAGCGATGAGCCTTGTCAGAAATCGGATCAAAAATCAGATTGATCTAAATACCGTGCGATATTGGACAACTTGGGATTCGCCTTGGGGTTGTGGCGATATAGCACCGCGACTTTGCCAATCTGCTGTAGCACGATCGACGAAGTGGCCTCGGCTAGTGCGCTTGCGACCTCTCCACGACTGCTGCGATCAGCGCTAAAAACTTTGACCTTAATCAGCTCATGATCGCTCAACGCACGCTCGGTTTCTTCAACGATACCATCGGTTATCCCACGCTCGCTCACGGCGACAACAGGGTCTAGGTGGTGGGCAACGCCGCGAAGCGACTTCTTCATCTGAGTATTCAAAGTAGGTGACTGCATTGAGGTATCCTAACGGTAGCAGCAGGCAGACTGCCAGCAACCATTAACGTCAAAGTGGAATAGATTATGGCGAAGCGCACCAAGTCTAGTGATCGTTGGCTGCAGCGTCAGCGAAAGGACTACTTTGTGCGCCAAGCCCAACAGGGCGGGCACATTTCGCGAGCCAATTATAAGCTCGAGCAAATCGATCAACGCTACCGAATCATACGTCCCAACCAGCGCGTGCTTGAGCTGGGTGCGGCACCTGGTGGATGGACGCACTACTTAGAAAGCAAACTGCGTGGTGGAATGCTTATTGCCATCGATCCCCTGCCAATCACCAGTGGTCAAGATACCTATGTCATCGAGGGGATGGCCGGCGAAGAAGCCGTCGATCAGGAAATAGCTGAGATATTAGACGGCGCGAAACTCGACCTTGTTTTATCGGATATGGCCCCAAATATCTCAGGCATACGCACGGTAGATCAGGCGCGAGCGATGGACCTTGCAGATATGTGCCTCGACTATTGCCAGCGTTGGTTGCGACGCGGAGGCGCGCTGACGATAAAATCTTTTCAGGGCGAGGGTTTGGATGAATGGGTTGCAACCCTGCGAAAATCTTTCGTCAAAGTAAATGTGACCAAGCCGAAGGCCTCACGCTCGGCGTCCAGAGAGGTATTTGTTGTCGCTCAAGGCTTTGATGATTAGTTTTTGGATAGATAATTGCTCGAAAGCGGGCTTGGACATTTCTTAGCGGCGTGAAAATCTCGTGTAGTGTGATGCCCAGACCTTGCACGAAGCAGAATGAAAAAGTCTGCTAATCTCACTTCGAGAAGANCGACGTAGCGNAATNCTGGACGTTGGNTCGCAGCGAGAGAAGNAATTGACTGGGTGATAATGTGAGTTTGTNATCACCCGAATGATTAATAAGAGGAAACTCTGGTGTCGGATATGGGAAAAAATATAGTTCTCTGGTTGGTGATTCTGGCCGTGCTATTGACGGTCTTCAGCAACTTTAATGTCGATTCGCAGAATCCTCCGGTGAAGTATTCGGAGTTTTTGCGGTCGGTTGAGCAAGGCCAAGTGAACGAGGTGACGATTCAGGGCAATCGCATATATGCCACAGATCGCACCGGCAGCCGTTATACGGTCACAGGATTCAATAATGATCCGGGACTGGTCAGCGAACTGCGCGATCGGGGTATTGAGTTCCAGTTCATAGAAGAGGAAGGCCAGAGCGTTTGGACCCAACTGCTGCTGGCGAGCTTCCCTATACTGATCATCTTGGCGGTTGCTATGTTCTTCATGCGACAGATGCAGGGCGGCAGTGGCGGCCGCGGCGGCCCGATGTCGTTTGGTCGAAGCAAAGCCAAGCTGCTATCGGAAGATCAGATACAAACCACCTTCGCTGACGTTGCGGGTGTCGATGAAGCCAAGGAAGACGTTCAGGAGCTGGTAGAGTTTTTGCGTGACCCTGGCAAGTTCCAGCGCTTAGGCGGTCATATCCCACGTGGCGTGCTGATGGTCGGCCAGCCCGGTACGGGTAAAACGCTTCTGGCCAAGGCCATTGCGGGCGAAGCAAAAGTTCCCTTCTTCTCCATTTCCGGTTCTGATTTCGTCGAAATGTTTGTCGGCGTTGGTGCATCCCGCGTGAGAGACATGTTTGAACAGGCGAAGAAACAGGCTCCATGCATTATCTTCATCGACGAGATAGACGCGGTGGGTCGGCACCGTGGTGCGGGTCTAGGCGGCGGTCATGATGAGCGCGAGCAAACGCTCAACCAACTGCTCGTGGAGATGGACGGATTCGAAGGCAATGACGGCATTATTGTGATTGCTGCGACGAACCGGCCTGATGTATTAGACCCCGCTCTGTTGCGGCCGGGCCGGTTCGACAGGCAGGTTGTCGTTGGACTGCCGGATATTCGAGGTCGTGAGCAGATCACCAAGGTGCACATTCGCAAAGTACCTGTGGCAGATGATGTAGACGTGAGCATCATTGCTCGCGGAACGCCCGGATTTTCCGGTGCTGACTTGGCGAATTTAGTTAATGAAGCTGCGTTGTTTGCGGCACGGGGCGGCAAGCGCTTGGTTAGCATGGAAGAATTCGATAAGGCCAAGGATAAAATCATGATGGGCGCAGAGCGTAAGTCCATGGTGATGTCGGAGAAAGAAAAACGAAATACGGCGTACCACGAAGCTGGCCATGCAATCGTCGGTCGTCTCATGCCTGACCATGACCCGGTGTACAAGGTCACGATCATTCCGCGCGGGCGCGCATTGGGCGTGACTATGTTCTTGCCCGAAGAGGACCGTTACAGCATGAGCGCACAAGGGATTCGCTCCCAGATAGCCAGCTTGTTTGGCGGGCGCATCGCCGAGGAAATCACACTGGGCACCGATCATGTGACGACTGGTGCCTCGAACGATATTGAGCGCGCTACTGGTCTGGCGCGCAGCATGGTGACAAAGTGGGGCTTGTCAGAAAAGCTGGGCCCATTGATGTATGACGAAGACGATGGCGAGGTTTTCTTAGGTATGTCGGCGGGCGCCAAGCCCAAGGCGCACTCACCAGAAACAGCCTATGCGATTGATCAAGAAGTACGCCAGATTGTCGATGAATGCTACGGCACGGCGAAGAATCTGCTGACGGAAAATATCGATAAGCTGCACACCATGGCCGATGCGCTGATGGAATTCGAAACGCTGTCTTCGGATCAGCTGGACGATATTATGGCAGGTGGCACGCCGCGGCATCCGACTGAGCCGCCTTCCAAGCCAGGCTCTGGTGCTACGGGTGCAGAGCAAGGCTCACCAATTGGTGGGCCTGCAGAAGAGACCTGACCAGCACCCTTTGCTGATCGAGCTTTGGAGCTAGTCTTAGCAGCACGAGCTCTGCAGTGCGGAGAGCGAGCATTATCGTTCTCCCAGCCGCAGGTTATGGGCGTGCTGAATATCACGCCAGATTCCTTCTCAGATGGCGGCAAGCTTTTCCAAAGTGATACGGTTGTGCTCGACGCTGTGCGAGAGCAAGCGCTGGCGATGATAGCCGGTGGTGCGGCGGTGCTAGATATTGGTGGCGAAAGTAGCCGACCAGGTGCTCAAGCCGTGAGTCCCGCCGAAGAACAGCGTCGTGTGCTACCCGTCCTTGAAGCGCTAGCTGATCTCGATGTCATTCTGTCTGTAGACACCTACCACCCAGAGACAGTCCACGCGGCTATCGACCACGGCGCGGGTATGATTAACGACATAACCGGTGGGCGAGATCCAGCCGTCGTCTCTGCCGTCGCGGAAGCCAATGTCGCCTACGCACTTATGCATATGCAGGGTTCGCCGCAGACGATGCAGCAGTCGCCAAGGTACCGAGATGTGGTCGCCGAGGTATCGGTATATTTACAGGATCGATTTTCTGCTTGTTTGGCTGCAGGTATCGATGCAAACAGACTGTTGGTGGATCCTGGTTTCGGTTTTGGTAAAACCCTTGAACATAACCTCGCACTGCTTCGAGCATTACCCAGTGTCCGGGTTCAGGGTTGCCCGGTGTTGGTTGGCTTATCGCGCAAAACAATGGTTGGTAAGATCACGGGTCAACCTGTCGGTGGCAGGTTATCCGGCAGTCTGGCGGTTCTACTGCTCGCGCTGCAAAACGGCGCAGACTTGGTGCGCGTGCATGATGTCGCGGAAAGCGCAGATGTGCTGAAGGTTTGGCAAGCCTACAACGCTCACATTGCCCTTTAGGTCAAAGCCGCATTCCCAGGCTGGCTTTATTCTACGTCCTAAGTATCCTTGCCCAATTTGGCGGTCTTGGCGTTATGCGAATCGCTCACCTTGATCAAAATTGGCGGTTTCGGACGAGTTATGACGCAAAAGCACTTTGGCACCGATGGCATACGAGGTCGGGTGGGCCAAAATAAAATTACGCCGGAGTTTTGTCTGCGTCTGAGTTGGGCGATCGGCAAAGTGTTTGGCCAGCAAGATCGCCGACCACACATTGTCATTGGCAAAGACACGCGTATTTCCGGCTACATGCTGGAATCTGTACTGCAATCGGGTTTTATCTCGGCGGGCGCAGACGTCAGTCTGCTCGGCCCCATACCGACACCAGCCATTGCCTATCTCACCCGTACTGTCAGCGCCGACGTTGGGGTGGTGATCAGCGCTTCCCATAACCCCTTTTACGACAATGGCATTAAGTTGTTCGATGGTGCGGGTAACAAACTAGGTGACGCGCTGGAGCAACAGATCGAGGAGATGATTGAAGCGCCGATGGTTTGCGAGGATTCGGAGCATTTAGGCAAGGCGAAGAGAATTGCTGATGCTTCCGGCCGTTATGTCGAATTTTGCAAGAACTCGGCACCCAAAGGCTTCGGTTTGCGCGGCGTGAAAATCGTGCTGGATTGTGCCCACGGAGCAACCTACCAAGTTGCTCCTCAAGTGTTTGCCGAGTTAGGCGCCGATGTGGTGGCCATAGCAGCGGATCCCGATGGCTTTAACATCAATAAAAACTGTGGATCTACGCACCCTGAGCAACTTCAGCAACGGGTGATCGAAGAAGCAGCGGATATTGGTATCGCTTTCGATGGCGACGGCGACCGACTGGTAGTGGTCGATGCAACGGGCAAACTCCTGGACGGCGATCATCTGCTCTACGTGATCACGCAAAACCGTTTGGCACGAGAGGTGATGAATGGTGGTGTGGTGGGCACTGTCATGTCGAATCTCGGTCTAGAGCAGGCATTAAAGGATCTCGCGGTGCCGTTTTTGCGGGCACAGGTTGGTGATCGACACATCATGGAGGCGCTGCACCAGCGACAGTGGACTCTAGGTGGTGAACCGTCAGGACATATCCTTACCCTTGATCTTTGCAGCACCGGCGACGCCATCGTGGCTGGCTTGCAAGTGTTGTTGGCGATGCAGGATGCAGACGTCAGTTTGCATGATCTCGCCTCGCAACTGAGCAAGGCGCCTCAGGTGTTGGTCAACGTGGTTATGGACGCACCCGCAGAGGTTAGCCGTCATCCGCAGATGCTCAAACTCACCGCCAAATACGAACAAGGTCTGGGTGATCGTGGCCGTATTTTGGTGCGGCCATCCGGCACAGAACCATTGCTGCGCATTATGGTCGAGGGTGAGGACGAGAGCGAAGTCGCGCGTATTGCCGACGATTTGGCGGCACATGCCAAGGGCATTAAGGCCGCCTGACCACCCCGATTTCTCAATTGCCTTTCACTCTCACTTTGGCAGTGACAGGCATTCGCATATGAAACATAGGTAGTAAATGAATCAACCTTCGGGTCCGATGGCTCGCTTGCGTGGAGATTGGCCCTTTGCCGTTGGCAAAAGCCCAGTCTTTTACGGCTGGATCATGGCTGTCATCGCAACGCTGGGTATTTTGCTAAGCGTGCCAGGGCAAACCATGGGTATGGCGGTATTTGCCGATGCTTTTATTGAGGTAACAGGGCTCACTCGAACGGAACTTTCTCTCGCCTATATGTTGGGCACCATCACAAGCGCTTTTTTTCTAACCCGGGCCGGTCGCTGGTTCGATGTCCATGGGGCAAGAAGTGTTTTGATCGCGGCAAGCCTGATGCTGGGCATGTCGATACTGTTTTTATCCATGGTCGATCGAGCGAGCGAGTACGTTGCGACGTTGATCGGAATCAATGGCTCGGCCATCGCATTTTCGCTGATGGTTGTTGGCTACTTTGGCGTTCGCTTTAGCGGCCAAGGCGTGATGACCAGTGCCAGCCGCAACTTGCTATTGCTCTGGTTTGAGCGGCGTCGCGGCATTGTGTCTGGCGTCAGTGGTGTCTTCGTCTCCCTGGGCTTTTCCTTGGCACCGTTGCTGTTGGCGATGCTGATCGACGGCTGGCAATGGCGCGCAGCCTTGTGGTGGCTGGCCGTGATTGTTGGGCCGTTATTCGCCCTCCTGTGCTTTTGGTTGGTTCGTGACGGGCCCGAAGTCTGCGGTTTGCAGCCAGATAACCAGTCTGCGACATCGCGGATGCGGTGCCAGCTGACCCCTCAAGGCAGCCATACTCTGAGGCAGGTTAGAGGCAATATCGTATTTTGGCTCTACTCTTTGGGGCTCTCTATCCACGCACTTTTCGGCACCGCGGTCACCTTTCATATTGTAGCAATCTTCGCTGAGGCGGGTAGGTCAAGGGCTGAGGCATTTGCCTACTTCATTCCCCAAGCCATGGTTTCTGTCGTCACAAACCTTGGCGCTAGCGCTCTGGCAGACTATATGCGTCTGAAGCCGTTTTTACTGGTCATGCTCGCAAGCTTCACGCTCGGCGCCGTTGGACTGATCTTTTTGCAGCACGAGTTAGGTTACTGGGGCCTGGTTGCTGGCTTCGGTGTCGGTGGCGGCCTTTGGGTAATGTTGGCCAACCTTGCATTTATTCGCCATTACGGTCCGAAACATCTTGGCGAAATCAGCGGATTGAATGCGGCGTTGACTGTGTTTGCCAGCGCCATTGGGCCGTTGCTGTTTAGCGTCGCTTACGATGCTTCGGGCACATTTGCTGCCGGTCCCATGCTGTGCATCGTCGGTTTGCTCGCGCTGCTTATGGTCACAGTATTCGTAAAACAGCCATTGGACTCGGCGCCAGAGCGCTGACCTTGCGCCTTGTCTGACCAATAGAGCTTTGCCGATATAACGCCGCTGACAAATACAGTCGATAGAAACATTGGCAACAAATAGGTCACCGTATAATATTGCGCGCCCTGATGAACTGGGGTGCGAATGACACAACGCTTAGTCATTGCGAACTGGAAAATGAATGGCGACCTGGCCTTTTTAGAGGCGCTTGCGTCGTCGCTGCCATCGCTCTCCAACGTGCAAACCGTTATAGCGCCGCCAGCGGTTTATGCGTTGCGCTTAGCTGAGCTTGCTCAGGGCGTCTTTGAAGTGGGCTTGCAGGATGTCGGCAGTCATGAATCCGGGGCGCATACAGGTGAGGTATCTGCTGCCATGGCGCGCGACCTTGGCGCGTCAGTAGTGCTTGTTGGGCACTCGGAGCGGCGTAGCGAGCATGCAGAAGACGATAAAATTGTGGCAGCAAAGTGTGAGCAAATTATTGCCGCAGGGTTAATGCCGGTGATCTGCGTGGGCGAGACATTGGTTGAACGAGAATCGGGGAAGGCGATAGATCGGGTACGTGCACAGGTGACGGCGCAAAAGCACTGTCTGCGCAATGCTAAAGAAGTGGCGATTGCTTATGAACCTATCTGGGCCATTGGTACAGGTAAAAGTGCTACGGTGACAGAAGCCGTGCAGATGCATCAGGCCATTCGCGGTGTTCTCAAAGAGATAGTGCCTGCGGCTGCGCCGGGAATAAGCATTTTATACGGTGGCAGCGTCAATGCTGAGAATGCGCCTGAATTATTTGCCTATCCCGAAATACAGGGCGTGCTCGTTGGTGGAGCATCACTGGACACGCAGCAATTTGCTGCCATCATACGGGCCGCCGCGAAATAGCGGAAAAGTGCAAATAGCGGAACGGCCGCATAACCCGCATAGACGAAAGGCCATAGGCCCGCGCGGATACATGAAAGAGATATAAAATGTCGACACTAGAAACGGTTTTACTGTCATTGCTGGTTATTGATGCACTAGCACTCATTGCCCTGGTGCTGATCCAGCAAGGCAAGGGCGCAGATGTTGGAGCGGCGTTTGGTAGTGGCTCATCAAATACCGTCTTCGGCAGTTCCGGGGGCGCAACGGCAATGACGCGAATCACAACTTGGTTATCCATTGGGTTTTTCGTTATCGCGTTTGGTCTGGCCTACACGGCTAAAGAGCGCTCTGAGCAGGCCAACCAGTTGGGCATCCCACAGGTGGTTGATAAGGCGGGAGATGACAGTGGCGACCAAGGCGACCTATCGTCAGGTACTGACCTGGGTGAACTGCCGCAAAACGAGGACATTCCCGAAATCTGACAGTAAACTGCACGCCTGACCGTTTAGTCGAAGCGTGCGGCGATACAAATGCCGAAGTGGTGAAATTGGTAGACACGCTACCTTGAGGGGGTAGTGGGCTTATGCCCGTGCGAGTTCGAGTCTCGCCTTCGGCACCATTCTTGTTGATCCCATAGATAAATCGCTCAACCGGTGGCGACATTGTTTGCTGACGATAGCAAACTGGCTTGCACCAAATAATAAGCGTCCCTATACTCCGCCCCCTTGTTGTTGCGGGGTGGAGCAGTCTGGTAGCTCGTCGGGCTCATAACCCGAAGGTCGTGGGTTCAAATCCTGCCCCCGCTACCACATTAAGTGCTAGCCCCTCTTTAGGGGCTTTTTATTAACTTCGGTCATCGGTTGTGATTATCGAAGAGT
>PBTJ01000112.1 GCA_002726925.1 Gammaproteobacteria bacterium
CGCCACTCAACGAAGTGGGTGACGCCCACGGCTGTCAGCTTAATGACGGCGAGGTAACGACACCGCCTGGATTTAAGGAAGCCTTTGCGCAGATAACCGAAGGTGGTTGGCTTGGACTGACGGGTAACCCGGCATTTGGCGGGCAAGGCATGCCAAAAAGCTTGGCGGGTCTGATCGAGGAGATGTTTTGGGCAGCGAATAGCAGCCTGTTTTTGTATGGGTCGCTGACCGTTGGCGCGTGTTTGAGTATCGATGCCCATGGCTCGGCGGAGCAGAAACAAACTTATTTGGAAAAGCTTTATAGCGGTCAGTGGACGGGTGCCATGGCCCTTACCGAGTCTCATGCCGGCACAGACCTTGGCATGATGCGCACCAAGGCCGAGCCCCAGTCTGATGGCTCCTACCGTATTACCGGCACGAAGATTTTCATCACCAGTGGCGAGCACGATATGGCGGAGAATATTGTGCACCTGACCCTGGCGCGTATTGCCGATGGTCCAAGGGGCACGAAGGGCATTTCGTTGTTCATCGTGCCTAAGTTTGTGCCTAACGCCGACGGCGCTCTCGGTCCGCGCAACGGCTGGACCAGCGGTTCCTTGGAACACAAGATGGGCATCAACGGCAGCGCCACGTCGGTTATTAACTATGACGGTGCTCAGGGCTTTCTGCTGGGGGAAGAGCACCAAGGCTTGGCCGCCATGTTCACCATGATGAACTATGAGCGTTTGAGTGTGGGTCTTCAGGGGTTAGGATCTGGCGACTTGGCGTATCAGCATTCCGCTCGGTACGCACAAGATCGCATTCAGGGTCGGTCTGCGACCGGCGCGCAAACCCCCGATAAGGAAGCGGATTCTTTGTTGGTGCATCCTGATGTGCGACGCATGCTGCTCACCCAGCGCGCCTATGTCGAGGGTTGCCGAGCCTTCGCATTTTTCGCTGGCATGCAGCTAGACGAGGCGAAACATAAGGGCGACGAACGTGCGGAGCGATTTGGGCAGTTGCTGACGCCGGTGGTGAAGGCCTTTCTAACCGATAAGGGGCTTGAAGGCGCCGTCATGGCGCAGCAGATCCTTGGCGGCCATGGTTACGTGAAAGAGTGGGGGGTTGAGCAAATTGTTCGCGATGCGCGCATTGCGCAAATTTACGAGGGAGCAAACGGCATCCAAGCCTTAGATTTGGCCGGACGCAAGGTTGTCCGAGATGGTGGCAAGACCCTAAATGAACTGCTCGAGGTGCTTGCAGAATTTGAGCTAGAGCCGGGGCACGCACCCGCGGTCGCTGAGGCGTTTGAACGACTGCGGCGGGTAACGGACTCGATGATTGCTCGAAGCAATGAAGACGCAAATTTGCCCGGCGCGGTGTCCGCTGATTTCCTAGAGCTTGTTGGAATGGCGCTTTGTGCCTGGGCTTGGGGTGTGATGGCGCAGCGCGCTGGCGACGATGATTTTGGCGTGGCGAAAAAACAAACCGCTCGCTTCTTTTTTGCCCGACTGCTGCCGCGCACTGTCGGTTTGGAGCAAAGCCTCATGGCAGACTCTGATGTCTTAATGGATATGCCTGAGGCGCTGTTTAGCGCCTAAACCAGATCAGTCTATGTTTTGCGCGTTACGTTCTGGGGTAGACCCAGGGATGCGAGGCAGATAAACCACCGTCTACGGGTACCGCCTGACCGTTGACGTAGGACGCGCGATCACTCAATAGAAAACACGCCATCTCGCCAATTTCGCTAGGTTGGCCAAAGCGCTTCATCGGGTTGATTTGACCAATTTTATCCTCGCTGCCGCGGGCTCTGGCTCGATCGAAGGTAGGTTTGGTCATGCCGGTTTCAATCAGCCCAGGACAGATAGCATTGATGCGTACGCCACTGCCGTAAGTTTGATAAGCGGTAGTTTGCACAATGCTGACGACACCAGCCTTACTGGCGGAGTAATCAACACCGCCGGCATTGGCACGCAGACCCGCAACGGATGCCGTGCACAAGATGGCACCATGGCCTTGGGGTAGAAAATGCTTGAGGCTGTGCTTTACAGCGAGAAAGACACCAACCGTGTTGACGCCCAAGGTGCGTTGCCAATCCTCTACCGTCAGCTCGGTAACGGATTTGCCGCCACCGGACACTCCTGCGTTGGCATAAATGCCGTCAATACTGCCATAGGCGTTAATGCACGCACCGATATAGCCCTCAACCTCTGATTCTTCGGCGACGTTGGCACGATGGGCAAGCGCACTGCCGCCGGCCTGCACAATTTGCGCTGCGGTCGTGTCCGCCCCATCCGTCAGATCGACGCAAAGCACGTTGGCGCCATAGCTTGCTGCGAGCAGACTCGTGGCTTGGCCAATTCCGCTGCCTGCTCCGGTTACGACGATATTTTTGTTCTTTAGCATGTTTTGAACTACCGAATTGCTATGGGGTTGATGACTGCTTGCACGGCGCCAACAAAACGGGGCACACCGAGCACAAACAGAAACTCGGTGGCGCCGTCGGCGGCCAAGGCTCGGGTATCCATGTTTTCAAGAATGTAAACGCCATTCTTGGCGAGCAGGTGCGGATGCACAGGAAATAGTTCGGCTGCATCCTCGCCGGGTAGTACTTCCAGTGCCCAGGTGTCTGAACCTACGGCGGCAACGCCAAGACTGGCCAAATATTCCGCGCCATCCATTCCCAGCCCAGGCTCGCCAGCCATGAATCGTTTGGGGTCTGATTCCATCACATTCATCCAGCCCGTATGAAACAACACCACGTCGCCGGCTTCGATAGTGATATTGGCGGTCTTTGCCGCCGCCTTAATTTCGACGCTGTTGAATGCGGTGCCTTCAGGCAAGATCGCCTGGCCCATCAGTTTTGCCATATCCAGCAACACCCCGCGGGAGGCGATGGGCGGTAGTTTGTCGATAGATAACTTGGTTAGGCCGGTAGGGGTAACAAAGTCTCGTGCCAAGTTGCCGTTGTAGTAACGATGGTTCTCACCCATATGGCCCAAGCCGTCAATTTGGCTACCGATGCCCATCCAGAACGTCATCAGGTCATCGTTGCCTGTCGCTTTATTGTTGCCCATGGGCGTACCCATGCCGTCGTCGAGCTGTAGCACCGTGACGTTATACGTGCGAGGCGAGTAGGCCGGTGAGTCAGGGCCTGTCTCGACACCAAGTGCGTAGCTTTTGCCGAGCTTGACCAATTCAGCAGCGCGTTTGGTTTTGCTGGGGCTCAGTTCATTGAGCGCGCCGATGGTGTCATCGGCGCCGTACTTTGATGGGTACCAAGCGTCTTTTGCCTGTACCTGGTTCGCACAAAGGGTGATCAGCAAAGCCCCAAAGGCGCTGCACAGATGCTTGCAGTAAGTTGCTATCGACATTGGTAAATCCTCCCCGGAAAAATGTCTGTCTGGCTTTAGCGCCAAGTGAAACTCTGGGTTTCAGTTTGCATTGTCANCTAGCGCCGCGGTGAGCTGTTGATAGATGCCACCAAAATCACCATTGCTCATNATGACCCAATGTTGTCTGCGGGCATTAGGCTGCGGTTTTGCGGACACGAGTTGTTTTATCAGATTGTTGACGTTGCCCACAATCTTGGCAGGTACCACGCAGGCCTCGGCGATTTCATGCAAGTCCCACTTTATGCGCTCACCCCGAAACCAAATCACCTGATCCGCCGCNGCGCANCATTGGGTAAGCTCATTGCGCAGCGANCCTAATGACATGGTNTGGGTGCGCGGCTCAATGATTGCGATAATTTCATCCTGGCTGAACNGAGCGCGGAGACCCTGTAGCGTAGTGCGAATNGCGGTGGGGTGGTGGGCAAAGTCGTCATACACCACGAGATTGTTGGCTTCATAGATCACCTCCATGCGACGCTTTACGCCACGAAACTCACATAGAGCCTGGATTGCCGTTTGCGGTTGCACGCCAGCGTGGCGGGCCGCCGCAATGGCATTTAGGGCGTTTGTCTTATTGTGCTCACCCAGCAGCGACCAGCGAATGTCGCCCTGCGGCTCGTCGTTAAGCAGNACGGTGAAACCATCGCTGGCACGTTTGTCGCTCGCAAATGACCAGCGTTCAGCGTTGTCTTGTGCATGCGTGCGCTTGCNGTCGCGTTGGCCGATCCGCGNNATANCTGTCCAGCAGCCCTGCNGCAGCACCTCGTTGATGGCGTCGCTCGCCGATGGCGCGATCACCAAACCCTCGGCGGGAATGGTTCGCATCAGCAAATGGAACTGCGCTTGGATGGCGGCCAGATCGGCGAAGATATCCGCGTGGTCGTATTCCAAGTTGTTGAGTACAAGGGTGCGTGGCCGGTAGTGAACAAATTTGGAGCGACGGTCNAAGTAGCTNGTATCGTACTCGTCTGCTTCGACAACGAAAAACGGCATCTCTCCTAGGCGNGCTGACGTCTCAAAATTCGCCGGCGCTCCGCCAATCAAGTATCCGGGTGACAGCCCCGCATAATCCAGTATCCAAGCCACCATGCTGGCGGTGGTGGTTTTACCGTGGGTACCAGCCACTGCGATCACCCAGCGATCTTGTAGTACGTTCTCGCCGAGCCATTGGGCACCAGAGGTATAGCGAAGACCCTGGTTCAAGACGNATTCAATTGCCTCACTGCCTCTAGGTAAGTTCGCATTACCTACGATCACCAGATCTGGTGCCGGTTCAAGCTGGCCGGGTTCAAACCCCTCGTAAACGGTGATATCTGCATTCGCCAAAAGATCAGACATTGGCGGGTAGATCTTNCCGTCACTGCCACTAACGCTATGGCCGAGATCTTTCGCTAACAGCGCCAAACTGCCCATCAGGGTACCGCCGATGCCCAAAAAGTAGAGGTGTTGTTGCATAGGGTTTCCAGTGGAGGAGTAGGGGTCAGGTCTGGCCCACAGCGAGCTGGCCGAGAGCGACCGTGACAAATGTCAGTGAAACCGCAAAGGCGATGGTCATAGCCATATGCACTTCCATCGCCTTGTGCAGGATGTAGCCAAACACCAACACGCTCCACAAGAAAATCAGTAGGGCCAGCGTGGTCATGAAGTCAACGCTGAGTAGCCGCATGATTACAATGCTCGCGCCGACCACCAGATTCATTAGCAGATCGCAGCCAAAGTAAGCGATCAGAGTCTGCGTTAACCTACTGGGCTTACCCACTAGGTAGAGGAGGCCGTAGATGAGTAAGGCTTGGGCCGCAAGATTGGTCAGAATCGTCGTGGCGACAGTGCTCGCTGNTTGAGGNCCAATGCTGGTTGAAATTATTAGGCTCAAAAAGATATTGAGCAGGGTGACGACGAGCAGCAGAAAACTGTTCGCAGGAAGGTGTTCGGGCCCACTCTTAAGCTGGGCGATAAGCCAAAACTGGCTGAAAATGGAAAGCATGGAATTTTCTGNAATNTGATACCTAAATTGTCGCACAAAAGTGCCGNATCACCGACAATTGCGCGCCTNACCNCGCTGCTTTTCACGGCCCACCTTAGAATCTACCAACGGGAGTTAACATGCCAAAACGCAACGCCTTTTATGCCCAATCCGGCGGGGTCACTGCGGTGATCAATGCATCGGCTTGTGGGTTGATCGAGACGGCAAGAGCTAACAAAGGCCAAATGGGTAAGGTACTGGTGGGTCGCAACGGCATTTTAGGTGCGCTAAACGAAGAGCTGATCGATACATCCAAAGAAAGCAAAAAAGACATTGCCGGGTTGCGCAGTACGCCGGGTGGCGCCTTTGGCTCCTGCCGTTTCAAACTGAAATCTCTGCAAGAGGATGCGCGGGAATATCAGCGTCTGATCGAAGTCTTTCAGGCTCACGACATCGGCTACTTTTTCTACAACGGTGGCGGTGACTCGCAAGATACGGCGAACAAAGTGTCCCAGCTGGGCAAACAAATGGGCTACCCGCTACAGGCCATTGGGGTACCGAAGACCGTCGATAACGACCTGCCCTTCACGGATACCTGCCCAGGATTTGGCTCAGTAGCAAAGTATGTGGCGACATCGACGAAGGAAGCGGCGCTGGACGTAGAGTCNATGTGTGAGACCTCTACCAAGGTCTTCGTTCTTGAAGTGATGGGCAGACATGCTGGTTGGATCGCTGCGGCGGGTGCGCTGGCACAAGAACAGCCTGGGGATGCACCGCACATNATCTTGCTGCCAGAAGTCGCCTTCAATAAGAAAGCTTTTTTGGCCAAGGTGNAGGAAACCGTCCGCAGCAAGGGATTTTGCGTGATCGTTGTTTCCGAAGGTGCACGGTACGCCAACGGCAAGTTCTTGGGTGAATCTGGTGCGGCCAAGGATGCCTTTGGTCATGCGCAGTTGGGCGGCGTAGCGCCTACCATCGCTAACATGATCAAGGACGCGCTGGGCTATAAGTATCATTGGGCGGTGGCAGACTACCTGCAGCGCTCTGCGCGGCACCTCGCGTCGGCGACAGACGTTGAACAGGCCTACGCGCTCGGTAAGGCGGCGGTGGAATTNGCGCTAGCGGGTAAGACAGCGGTCATGCCAACGATAGTCAGGACGAACGATCAACCTTATCGCTGGAAAATCGGTGAAGCAAAGTTGTCTAAGGTGGCCAATGTGGAACGCTTTATGCCCAAGGGTTATATCAGCAAGGATGGCTTTGGTATNACTGACAAGGCGCGGCGCTATTTAGCGCCNCTGATTGCTGGCGAGGACTATCCGAAATTTAANCATGGCGTGCCGGAATACGTGNGNCTGAAAAACCAATTGGTTGCGAAGAAGCTGCCTACCAAGTGGTAGCNGNGAGCNAGTGNCAACANATCNTGCGANTAGANACGGCGAGGNTAGGATAAGTGCAACACCACGTCATTGCNGAANCAGTGATGTNCAGNCGAAAAAAAGGGGACCTNGGTCCCCTTTTTNGATNNTGGGTCNCAGCGCTTAGGCCAGAACTGGCGCGATCACCAAGCTCACAATCGCCATTACATTGATGAGGATGTTCATTGCAGGTCCAGAGGTATCCTTGAACGGATCGCCTACGGTGTCACCGACGACGGCAGCGGCGTGAACGTCTGAGCCTTTGCCGCCAAGGTTGCCTTTCTCAACGTATTTTTTCGCGTTATCCCAAGCACCACCAGCGTTCGCCATGGTCAGTGCTAGCAATACGCAGCCAAGCAACGCGCCTCCCAAGGTGCCGCCCAATGCTTCTGCACCAAGGCCGAAACCGACGACAACTGGCACTGCCACAGCAATGATGCCGGGCATCAGCATCTTCTTCAGGGCAGCAGTGGTCGCGATGTCCACGCATTTGGCGGTATCTGGTTCTGCGGTGCCTTCCATCAAACCGGGGATTTCGCGGAACTGACGTCGAATTTCTTGAATCATCTCCATGGCCGCTTCGCCTACGGAAGTCATGGTCATGCTTGCGATTAGGAAGGGTACCAGGCCGCCAATGAACAGGCCGATGAGGACGTTCGGGTCGCCAATGTGCAGCAGAAACTCGCCGCCGCGATTCGCGGCAACGGTCTCAACGAAGGCAGCGATGATGGCCAATGCTGCTAAGGCAGCGGCGCCAATCGCAAAGCCCTTACCCATAGCTGCGGTAGTGTTGCCAAGTTCATCAAGCGAGTCGGTAATAGCGCGAGTGTCTTCACCGAGGCCGCCCATTTCGGCAATGCCGCCAGCGTTGTCGGCGATTGGACCATAGGCATCGACCGCCATAGTCATGCCGACAGTCGCCAGCAGGCCGACCGCCGCCACACCTACACCGTATAAACCCGCAAGCTCTGTGGAGACAAAGATAATCGCGCAGATGATTAAGATTGGACCGACCACCGACTGCATGCCGACAGCTAGACCGGTAATCATGACGGTAGCAGGGCCGGTTTCACCAGATTCAGCAATACGCACGACTGGGGTAGATGACGTGTAGTACTCGGTGA